>NZ_JBHXQZ010000090.1:0-33235 GCF_042717095.1 Streptomyces sp. NPDC058632
CGGCCCGCCGCGGCCTGAGCCCAGGGCCGGCACCCGGCCCCACCACACCTCGACACCCCGTCAGACACCCGCACACCCAACAACGTGACAACGCCATACCCACCACTCCCCCACCTCCCGGGCAGCGGACGTAGCAGCCAGAGCTGTCACAACCTGGGACTCTGTCTGGTGGCGCCCCAGGTTCAACCACCGCGTCTTGGCACGTGCAGCCTCCAGGGTCTGGTACTCCTGCACAAGCGCCACTGACTTGCCCGCGCCCCGCTCTCCGAACAGGGTGAGCACCGGCACGCCCCGTAGCTCCGCCAACCGCCGACCGTGGTCCCCTTCCTCAGCAGGCGCGCTGCTCCGGTCTCGGCCGGGTGCCCAGTCTCCCAGCGGTACCGTCTGCCGCGCCCAGGGGTAGACCACACCGGACAATGATGCTGTCGTCACAGGTCCAAAGCCTAGAGGGACGCACTGACATCGCCGATGACGGCGCTGGTTGACCATCGACGGGAAGCCACGTGTGGGTTCGCGGATCGCGAACCCACAGCCGGCAGGGCCGGCAACGTCCAGCAGCCGATCATGGAGGCTCCGCGACGGAAATCCTGCCCTAGGCAGTCTGAGCACCCCACCGGAAGTCCTGGGCCTTTCCGCAGAAACGGTATGCCGATGCCGGCCAATGCCCAGTGGAAGAAGCCGGGCTCCCGGTTGCCGCCGTAGGCCGAGTCGGGGAAAACGCACCGTGCGTTCGGCTTCCCGGAGCTGCAGCAGGTAGCCAGCGTCATCGGAGTGGCCCATCGCGCAGGTGATCTCATTGACCGTCCAGGCGATCCGCAGTAGGCGTTCTCACAGCAACTGCGGCAGTCTCACCCAACTTGCAAGGCTGCAGGTCAAACAGCCCGAATCGGGTCCAGAATCCGCCGCAACTCACCTGCGGCATCGCAGGTCAACGGCGTGCGATCACCGCAACAACGGTGCGACCTCACACAGTCCAGCACCCGGCGCAGCCCGGTGAGCTGTCGGCCGGCGGTGAACTGCTTGATGTCGGACGGCACCTTGGGCTCCTTCGGCGGCTAGACCTCGATGTACGCGACGACCACGACGGTGCGCAAAGCGCTGATCCAGTACAAAAGGCGTACGCGCTCGACTTCGTCGGCGTACTGGCGCAGCTGAGGGCCGGCGGCGTCACCGGGGATCGTCTCGCCGACGTCCGGGTCGACGGAGACGACGACCAGGGCGCGGTCCAAGGCGTGGATCTCCGCCTCGCTGGTGATGTTCTGCAGCTGCTTCGCGGCGGAGTCGGAGAAGGCGATCCGGGCGCGGCGGGAGCCGTGCTGTGGGGCCATCAGGCGACGGCCGGACGCTGCGCGGCGAGCCGGGCGAGGTGGGCCTCGCGCAGCTCCTCCCACGGCGTGCAGTCCTCCACCGAGGGCAGCCCGTTGGCCGCGATGTCCTCCAGGACGGCGGCGAACTGGTCGGCGTTCTCACGGGTCCTGGCCGCGTACGCGCGGACCGCGTCGGCGGCTGCGGGCTCCAGTTGCTGCCGGGTGTGGTCGGCGAGGGCCGGCTGTTCGCTCATCGAGGGCTCCAGGAGGGCGGAACTGGCGTCTGCTCCAACGGTATCGGCCGCCCCGGCCCGTGGGGACCACTCCGGACGAACCCGGCCGTACGAAGCTGCGGGACCCAGGTTCTGGAGGCGGGTTGCTGGGTCCGGCGGGCTTCCCGGGTTCCGCTCGCTGGCGATGACACAGATCAGCTGAACAGTGACACAGGTGAGTGTGCCCACCTGGGAAAACGGGGGGGTGATGACACAGATGACACAGGTCGGCCGGACTGTTCAGGCCGGGATCCGGGCACGACCTGGCCGTCGGTTACCTGGAGGCGGGCGGTCATCGCGTGGCCGTCGCACACCACGTACCGGCCGTCGCCGTCGTTACGTTCTGTACTGCTCACGAGTGCGCGCGACGACGTGCGCGATGGCCCGGGCGCGTCCGTCCTGGTCCTGGGTGCCGAGTGTGTGAGCGAGCAACTGCCGCGCCAGCCGGTGGGGTACTCCGTTGAGAAGGCGACGGACCGGCTGGTCACCAGGGGTTCGAACATGCTGGGCCCCAGGCCCACCAGGCCCCGGTGATGCCGCACGAAAATGTCCTCGATGGCCTCGGGAACGGCGACGTAGACACGCGGCGGTCTGCCTTCGGCGTGCACGGTGAACACCGGCCCGTACCTCCGACCGAACGCGCTCAGGCTCTCGCATTGCTCCCGCTCGCACGCCCGCCACGCACCAGCATCCAGCCGGGGACCGGGCGGCAACCCCTGCGGATCGCGGCGCACCGACTCAGCCACCGCTCAACCCTGGAACAACGTCCCCGATTTGCTTGGCGGCGATAGCAACGTCAGCCATACCGCCCTCTCCTTCATACTTGTGCGGATCGGTCTGAACGAGCCGCGGACTTGGCCGATCGGCGTCAACATGGTCCAGCGCTCCGCCGGCAGCGAGTACGCGCATATCGTCGCCACCCGCGACCACCACATCGATCCGGGCGGCCACTTCTCCGACCACCCGGACTACCGGAACTCCTTCCCCGTGCACTGCGTGGCCGGCAGCGAGGGAAGCGCCTTCCACCCGCACTTCGCGCCGACCGCCGCTTCCGGTGCCGTCGACGAGGTTTTCTACAAGGGTGCGCACTCCGCTTCGAAGAGCGGCTTCGAGGGCTCGGCCGAGGACGGCACATCCCTGTCTGCATCGCGAACAGCCTCCCGCCGACAGGCGTCTGGCGGTCCAGGGGGCGAGCGCGCGTCCGGTGATCTCCCTGGACGCGCATCGTAGTCGGCCGTGAACCGAGACAGCTCAAGGAATACCTGCCCAGGGCGCGCGCCGTAGGCACAGGTCCGCGGACAACTCGAACCAGCGAGCGGTGGCGGGCAGCAAGCTTCCTCACAACCTCTTGATCGTGAATTTGGCGGCAGAGTCGTTGTTGGCCCACATGGCGGCAGGCCACTTATCGCCGTTCCAATCTTCGTGCTTGTCGTTGCTCGTTCCGTTCAGGTAGCGCGTCGAACCGAAGTAGGCGGTTGTCACCTGGATGGTGTCACCTGCCCGGATGACCTGTGCACCGGAAACGCGGACCCCACCGTTGAACGTCACATCGTTGCCGCTGAGCCATACCGTGTCACTGTTGATCTGCAGCGGTTCTCCGTAAGGCCCGCGCAGGTCGGTGATCCGGGTGAGCCCCTGCGCGTGCAGCTCGCCCTCGGCTGTCATCTCCCCCTTGACGGTCAGGTCGTCGGTGACGGTGACATTGTTGTCGTTGAGGACTTCGACATGACTGTTGATCTTCAGCGGTTCTCCGTAAGGCCCACGCAGGTCGGTGATCCGGGTGATTCCCTGCGCGTGCAGCTCGCCCTTGACGGTCAGGTCGTCGGTGACGGTGACGTTGTTGTCGAAGGTGCTCGCCCCGGTGACGTTCAGGCCCGCGTCGACCTTCAGGCCTGCGGGCTGGCTGACCCGCAGCGGGCTGCTGCCCGCACCGCGCACCGATCCGGCGACCGTCAGGTCCTTCGCGGTATTGCTGAGGCTGACGTTGTCGGCGAAGGTGGCCGGGCCCTGGACGGTGAGGTTCCTGACGACGAGGTCAGGGATGCGTACGGTGACTGCCGTGGTCAGGGTGTGGGTGAGGGTGGCGCCACCGGCTGTGACTTCGGCGCGGAGCATGAAGCCGGTGACGGTGGTCAGGCCGCGTGGGGTGGGCCAGACGCGTTCCTTGTCGAGGGAGACTCCGGCGGGGGTGTCGCCCCAGTGCATCGTGTATTTCGCGTCCGAGCCCTCCCAGCGGAGCACGGCGGCCTCACCGTTCTCCACCATGATCTTCTCGGGCGCGAAGTTCCGGAACACGAACCCGGTCGGGAACTTGTCCACCACGACCGCAGCGTCCTTGTTGGTGAAACTCCCGTTCGTCCCTGACGAACTCTCGACGATCTCAATGGAGACCTGACCCGCCGTGCGGTTGACCGCGATGTTGGACAGGGTGAGCGTGATGATTTGCCCAGTGAACTGCACCGCGCGGGCCGGGGTGAAGGTGATGACCGCGAAGCCGCCGGAGACGGTGGGGGCGGACGGCGTCCAGCCGGTGCTGGCACCTGTCTTGATGGCGGCGCCTTCGGTGGTGAGGTGCTCGGCCCCGGCGCCGACCGGCACCCGGACGGTGATCTTGTTGCACCAGGCCGGCGTGGTGATCCCGCCGCCGACATTGATGTTGACGGAGCCGTATTCGGTTTCCTCGGCGGAGCTCACCCGCAACGGCTTCGGGTCGGTCGACGGTTCGTACGGCAGCAGGTTGGTGGTGTTCACCATGATGACGCTCATGCAACAGCCCTTCAGTAAGCGGTGTCAGGACGTCTCGGTCGCGTCGAGCAGCAGGTATCCGTACCGGGCCTGCGCCTGCGGGTCCCCGAAGTGCGCCGCGGAATCAGCCGGAACGATCGGCAGCTCCACCCACTCGGTGTCCGACCCGCGCGGCTCGGCCCAGCTCCACGCCCCGTGCCAGGACGCGGGCTGCGGCAGCACCACACCGGCCTCCGTCGGCTCCTCCTGCGCCCGCGCCCGCCGGGCCTCCTCGGCCTTGTCGACCCGCTCGGCCGCCAGCAGCGGGCCGAGCCGGAAGGACGCCCGGATCCGCCGCATCGCCTCGGACACCAGGTCGTCGGGCAGTTGCACCTTCGTTACCGGGAGGATGTCCGTGGTGGCATGCACCGCCGCGTACGGATCCATCAGTAGCGTCAGGTGGTGCTTCACCGGCTGGTCCGGGATGCGCGCGGGCACGGCCAGGCCGTGGCCCTTGCCGATCGGGGTCAGGTAGCCTCCGCCGCCCTGCGGCATGACCGCGTGGAAGAGGTCGTACGACGTCTCCTGGTCGGGCCCGGTCGCCCCGGCGAAGTAGCCGATGAGCCCGTCGCCGAGCCGCTTTTCGTTGCCGAGCCGGACCGGCCAGCGGTAGCCGTCGTACTCCTCCTGCGACTCCCCCAGCACCTGGTCCCAGCTCGGGTTGCTCAGCAGCGGTCCTTCGAGCTCGACGCCCAGATCGGCGCGCACCAGCGCGAGCGGACGGCCGACGAGCCGCAGCGGAGAACCGTCCTCCTGGGCCGCGTCGTCGAGAATGGTGTCGAGGGTCTGGTCGATGGTGTCGAGCAGACCGGTGAGCGCGGCAGCGGGTTTGTCCTTCAGGGTGCGGACGAACCGGGCCAGGTGCGGCATGGCGTCCTCGAACTCCCGGGCGTCGACATCTGGATGGGGCGAGCCGGGGAGCGGTAGCCACACGCTGTCGTCCGCGCCGTCGATGTCCTTGACGACGCGGAGTTCGCCGAGACAGACGCCGTCGGGTCCGTGGACGACGAGGGTCTGGTCGAGATGGTTGAGCAGCAGCCAGCCGGCCAGCGGATTTTCCGTCGTGGCCGCGCGGGCCATCGGTGAGAGCCGCTGTCCGTCCACGGCGCGTACGGTCTCCAGCCGGACGCGGGCGCCCTGGAGGAGACGCGGGCCGAGCTGGACGAAGCGGGCGGTGCCGACGAGGTCCTCGTCGAGGACGCTGTCAGGGGCAACGCTCTCGGCGAGGGTGAGGGAGACCTGTTCGTAGTTGCTGCTGTTGACGATGTCATAGGTGCGGCCGAAGCGGTCGACGATGCGCAGGTCGTGGAAGGCGAACTGGCCGGCGCGGACCGGCTGGAACGGTGTTCCCGGGTCGTCGGCGGGCGGCTCGAGCGGCCCGCCCTCCGGGACGCTCTGGATGTCGCCGACGAGCCTGGCGGTGGCCGCGGGGACGTGCACGGTGGTCCTGGCGGTGCCGTCCTGCTGGACGAGCCAGTCGTGGAAGCCGTCGAGGCGCTGGGAGAGCATTCCGGGGTCGCCGACTTCCTCGCGCAGGGCGAGCAGGCCTTCGGTGGGGGCGCCGGAGTAGGTGTCGAGGTAGCGGTCGATCTGCTTCTGCAGGACGAACGGCGCGCTCGGGGTGAGGAACGCCCGGTTCTTGAAGGTGAGCCAGCGCAGGTCGGCTTCGCCGCCGCCGGGCTGGGCTCCCCGGCCGGACCATTCGTAGCGGCTGCCGTTGAAGGTCCAGTAGGTGGTGTCGTCGGCCTGGAAGGGCGTGGGGCAGTACTTCAGTTCGTATTCGAGGTGCATGGGCAGCCAGGGCTGCCGCCACGGCGCGGTGTGCTCGGGGACGGGCCCGGTGACGGCGGCGGGGTCCGCGAGAGCCGCGTCGAGAGCGCCGGGGACCCGGGCCACCTGGTCCAGGAGGGCGAACTCGGCGAGCAGCGGGGTACAGGCGTCGGGGAGTCCGGCCAGTGGGGGGCTGGGCGCGGTGGTGGGCCGGTCGTAGGTCTTGCCGTCGACGGTGATCCGGGTGATCAGGGCTTCGGGGAGGCGGCAGGGCAGCGGGGTGTCCCGGGTGAGGGGTTCCTTGGCACCGGTGTCCTTGATGAGCACGACCGGGTCGGCGGGACGGTAGTAGGACTCGCGGGCGGTGCGTTCCAGCTGGTAGCGCGGGTCGAGTCCGCGTTCGGTCGCGTACTTCCCGATGTCGGCCGCGAGTTCCTCCGGGGTGGTGCCGGTGGGCAGTTGCCTCAACAGGACGAACTGCTCGTCGAGCAAAGCCTTGGTCCGCCCGGCCAGACTCGTCGGATCGTTCTCGTCGAGCTGGACATCGGCTGCGTCGTCGAACCCCGCGGGGTGCTCAGGGGTGAAGGCGGGGACCGGCTTGTTGCGCAGCCACCAGATGTTCCACAGGCGCTGCTGAGACCGGCGGAGCCTGGGCGTGAGGTCGTCGTATTGCCGTTGGACATGGTTGAGTTCGGCCAGCCATCCGGGTTCCGGTGGCGGGGGCGGCAGTTCGTCGTCGCCTTCGACGGGGCGCGCGGTCACCTTCCACACATGGCCGCCGTCGGAGCCGGAGAACCAGGAGTGGTGGGTGAGGGTGTCGAGGTCCTCTTCGCCGTCGGCGGTGTCGAGTGTTTCGAGGGTGCCGTGGAAGAGCGAGCGTACGAGGTCCCCGGTGCGCGCGGACCGGGTCTGCCGGGCGGTCAGCCTGCCGAGGGCTTCGGCGCTGCTGCTGCCCAGCGTGAGGATGGTGCTGAGCTCGACGTTGCTCGGTTTGTCGGACTCATGGGTGGCGCCTTCGCGCTGCCAGTCCACTCCCAGCGCGAAGCCGCTGTAGAGGGTGCGGTCCAGGGCGTCGGCGTCGGTGCCTTCGGGGGTGTTCCAGCCGAGGACTTCGAGGAGGTCGGCCGTCCCGTCCGCGTCCGGCGGGAGCAGGCCGGGCACGGACGCGGCGCGGTTGAGGTAGTCGAGTGCGTCGTCGCTGTACCAGCCGACGACGAAGTAGCTGAGCGTCGCGTCGGGCGGGTAGTTGTCCAAGCCGCCTTTGAGGTCCTCAAGGGTGTCGTGGATCGAGAACACGTCTTTGTTGTACGGCTGGTAGGCCGCGAAGCCGGGCAGTCCGGGCCCGGCCGCGGTCAGGTGCGGCTTCTGGGCGTGCGGTTCGGTCCACGGCGCCTGGGTGAGGTCGTGGCGGCGGCCGAGGAAGGTCAGCTCCAGCGGAGCACCCTCCGGCGAATCGGGGTTCGGGTGCTTGTTGGTGCCCCGGACGTCGTTGCCGTCGGCGTCCTGGACCGGGCGGCTCTCCAGGTAGTCGCTCTGCACGATCCACCCGACGGCCTTGCGGTCCGGCGCCGCCGCTGCGGTGCTGTAGCGCACGACCAGCCAGCGGTTGGGGACGAAGGGGAAGGTCGTCTCCCCTGTCGTCTGGTCGTAGTGCCCGTTGGCCAGCGCCTCGGGTAGCTGCCACTGGACGTAGACGCCTTCACTGTCCGGGCCCATGGTCTCGGTGCCGACGCCGGGGGCCGGCTCCGCACCCGCGCCCTCCTCGATCATGGCGTCGAAGTTCGGCGTCCACCGGTTGAACGTCTCGGTGGTGTGGGTCAGCCGGTTGACGACGAGGGCGTGCACCTTGACGGGGACGATCAGGTCCGTGGCGTTCATCAGGCGGTCTCCGTCCGGGCAGCGGTGCCGGTGGGGCTGAGGATTTCCTGTTCCAGTGGGGCGTTGACGAGTTCCAGGGCCAGCTGTCCGGGATCCAGGTCGGTGAGCCCGAACTCCCGGGCCAGGGCGGGCACCAGGCCGCCGGTGCCGAACATCTGAAGCACCGCGGGTCCGGCGTCCGGGTCGGAGCGCAGGTGGAGGTCGAAGAGGCTGCCGGTGGCCGGGTAGTAGGTCTCCAGCGGGGTGCCGATCGGCGGATCGGCGGCCAGGCTGCGCAGGCCGAGGCGGTTCCCGGAATCGATGCCGTAGTGGATGCCCTGTCCCGGTTCGCGGATGACGACCTTGTCGGGAACGCCGTCCCACAGGACGAGCAGGATCCTCTTGTCTGGTTTGGCGCGGCGCAGTTCGGTGAGGACGGTGCCGTCCTCGAGGTAGGCGGTGACCTTGATATCCGGCCAGGCGGGGATGAGTTCGGAGTGGATGAGCAGCCCGCCGACGGCCCGCTTCGCGCTGCCCGACCGGGCGGTGGTGGCCTGGTTGAGTTCGGGGGCGAGGCGGCTGTCGACGGAGGTGTGCACGCCGACGTCGGCGGCTCCGGCGACGAGCGCGTCGAGCCAGCCCTGGTCGAGGCGGAACATCCGCAGGGATTCCAGGGGCAGCATGCGCGGGTCGGGCACGAGGTGGTGGAACGGCACGCCCTGGAGCAGGCCGAGGCGGGCCTGCCAGGCGGCGATGGCCCCGGCGTTGCGTTCTGCGGTGGTGCGCAGCAGGGAGACGGCGCGTTCTTCCGCGAGCACGGACCTTGCCTGTGTACGTGTCACTCTCGGCTGCGGTGTCCTGCGTCCGGCGTCGTCCGGGAGCTGGGGGCTGTTGAGCCCGGTGCTGAGCCGCTCGCGGAAGCCTGCGGAGGCGAGTTCGCGCAGTGCGCCGAGGGCGGGTGGGGCATCCGGGTCGACCGAGGCGCGCGCCGGGTCTCCGGCCAGCGCCATCAGCGTCGTCGCCCGGTTGGCGAGTTCGCGGCGGGCCCGGCTGACGGCGGTGGTGTATTCGGGGTCGGCCAGGCCGATGGTGCGACCGAGAGTCCAGGCGACGGCATAGCTGACGTCGAAGATGCCGTGCTCGGGCTCGTAGATGAGCGCGTGGTCGGAGGTGGTGTGCGGGCCGGGGCTGTGCTCGGCGGGCACGTCGAAAGCGGTGACCGGCGTGGCCGGGCCGCGGTACCAGGCGAAGGTGCGTTCGCCGGAGAGGGTCAGCTGCGGGACGGCGGTGTAGCCGCGGGCAAGGCGGTCGCGGACGTAGCCGTCCTCGGGGTCGTCGGTGACCGGTGCGGTCACCGGCAGCCGCAGGGCGAGCTCTTCGAGCTCTTCGGGGTCCGCGGTGCTGGGGGCGACGAGGTTCTCCAGCAGTGCTCCGGGGTCGGCGGCGGGCCCTTCGCTGCTGGTGAAGCTCCAGCTGTGCAGCGAGCACAGGCGGACGGCCGTGGTGCCGCCGGGCAGGGTGCCGGACAGGCGGCCCTCGAAGCCTTCGAGGGAGACGAGGTGGACGGCGTAGTTGCCGGGGTTGTGGGGGAAGCGGTTGGCGTTGACGACCGCGTACTCCCCTTCTTCGAGGACTTCGCCGTCGGCCCGGGTCCTGTTCGCGTCGACGACCTTGCGGACGTGGGCGAGGTAGTACATCTCGTCCTCGCGCGGGGCGACCGCGTTGAAGAGGTCCGCCGGGACGTCGATGGTCCGGCACGTGCTCCGGGCCTCAGCCTCGTCGACGCCGCCGGACGGCAGGTTCGGGCCCTTGACCCCCGCCTCGGCAGGGTTCCGGAGCTCCTCGACGGTGCGCAGCACGGTGTCCCCGGACGCGGCGGGGTCGTCGGGCAGTTCGTTCTCGCCGAAGACGAGCAGGGCGAGCCAGGGCGGGCGGGCCGGGGGCTGCTCGGCGCGGGTTCCGGCGAGGTTGCGTTCC
The DNA here is from genome assembly GCF_042717095.1 of Streptomyces sp. NPDC058632. Lineage (NCBI taxonomy): Bacteria > Bacillati > Actinomycetota > Actinomycetes > Kitasatosporales > Streptomycetaceae > Streptomyces > Streptomyces sp. NPDC058632. The sequence continues at coordinate 9,968 of NZ_JBHXQZ010000090.1, forward strand.
CAGGGCAGGATCGACCGGCTGAGGGTGATGTGCGGCAGGGTCCTGGTGTAGGCGCCGGTGCTCTCGCGCGGCGGGTAGTAGGCGTGGACGGACGCTTCGCTGAGCACGAAGCGGACAGCCTTGATCTCGAAGGTCTCCTCGGACGGGGACAGCTTGTCCTGGGCGTCCAGTTCGCCGCCGGAGTCGCTGAGGGTGTTCTTGACCACGACCCGGTAGTCGCCGGGAGTGGCGCGCGGGATCAGGTGGTCGAGGAAGTGGATGCGCAGATCCGGTTCAGCGGTCACGGCCGGTCACCTCGTCGCGGTGGTGGTCAGGGGCGGGGTGGTCAGACTGCGGCCGGCGAGTGCGGCATAGCCGGTGAGCGGGCTGTCGGTGCCGGCGCCGGGTCCCGCGCCGAGCCGGGCGAGGGTGCTGAGCGCGGCGGTGCGGCGGGCCTTGACGGTGGGGGCGGCGACGGTGTCGACGATGGTCCGCACGCTCTGGTCGTCGGCCCGGGGCTCGGGCCCGGCGGGGTCGGACACGCGCAGGGGCATGCGACCGTCCGGGAGTCCTTCGTACGAGAGCGCCTTTGAGGTGACGGGCCCGGTGTCGGTGCCGTAGTCCGGTTTGGGGAGGGTGATCCTCAGTCCGGTGAGGCGGTTTTCGAGCAGTTCGTCGCCGTCGAGCGCATCACCGGGTTTGGCCAGGGGCTTGCCCCACAGGCCGGGGGCGACGGTGGCGGTGACCGGCTTGACCACCCAGTAGTGGTCGGTGGGGTGGAAGGTCGTGCCGTCCTTGGTGATGGTGACCCAGTGGGCGGAGGTGACACCGGTCTTCCGCATGGGGCGGATGTCGATGGTCCCCTCGTCGGACTGCTCGATCAGCCGTTCGTTGATGTACAGGTGCGAGGCGGGGATGCCGGCTTCGGTGGTGAAGGTGAATCCGGCCGAGGAGACGAGGGTCGGTTCCTTGGCAGCCGCGCGCCGGGCGATCTCACCCTGATCGGCGTCGGCGAGCAGGCCATCGTTGGGGATGACCCGGACGGGTGCGGGGATCTGGGTGCGGAACTCGGGCCAGTCCACGGCGGGGGTGTTGTCGCGGGAGGAGCCGAAGCCGAAGCTGAAGGAAATGAACCAGAGTTTGACGGTGGCCCGGCCCCCGAAGGGCGGCAGCCACAGGTGGAGGTCGATGCCGACCTCGACGGAGATGCGGACCCGGACGAACCAGACCTTGATGGTGGCCGCGACGCCGATGCTGATGCCGAGCTGGACATCGAGGTAGAAGGGTTTCCACTGGACCAGCACGTCGAGGTGTGCGGTGAACCACGCGGAGAAGATGCCCTTGTCGTAGACGGCGGCCAGGCGCCCGCCGAACATGAACGCGGCGGGGGTGATCGCGGCGTAGGCCTCGGCCCGCACCGTGATGTCGCTGGCCGGGGACCACACGAACCCGAGGCGCTTGGGCCGGGGGTAGTGCGCGGGGACATTATAGGCGGGGTGGTAGCCGCCGAGGCTGATGGCGAAGTCCCCGGCACGGCTTCCACCGGTCCAGACGTAGACGGCCAGGCCACCGGTGAGTTCGATCGACGGGTCGAGCACATAGCTGCCGGGCAGCAGGGCTACGTCCATGGACAGGCAGTGCTCGGCGGAGCTGAAGCCGAGGCTCAGGCCGATGTTCACCCTGGCGATGGCCCGTGCGTTCGGGTTGAGGGTGCGCGGCAGGCTGACGGAGGTGCGGCCGAGCAGCATGGCCTTGACGGAGTCGCCGAGTTCGATCACGGCGAGGGCTTTGGTCTCGATGAAGCCGAAGCTGGTGAACTTCACTCCGGCGGCGATCCAGTACTGGCCCTCGGTGGGGCGGATCCAGCCGGTGGGTCCGGTGAGGGCCTTGAGCGCGTCCTCGGGGGTGTACGGCGTCGGGGCGGGGTCCCCGGGCAGCGCTTGGGCCGCGTCCAGCCGTGCCACCAGCGGGAATTCGGCGAGCTCGGCGCCGGTGGGGACCTTCTTGAAGGAGCTGTTGATCCCGAATCCGGCGGAGAAGCCGGTGACGGTGAAGGGCGGCGGGCCGAAGACTGAGGCGCCGCCGAGGAGGGAGACCTCGCCGTAGATGAAGACCGAGTGCCAGCCTTCGACGCTGCGCGCCCACACGGCCTGGGCGCCGAGTTCGACCGCCATCGCCTGGACGAGGATCAGTCCGGCGAGTTCGAAGTCGAGGGTGGGGTCGTCGGGTGTCTTGTTGAGCAGGCCACCCTTGAGGCCGATGAGCCCGTCGGCGGCGGTGGCTTCGATGTTCATGCCGTGCAGGAAGGGCAGCAGCGGGAAGCCGCCGCTCATGCCGACGTAGAAGCCGAGCCCGGCGACCTGCCAGGTGAGAGAACCGACCGTGACCTGGCCCTGGAGCTCGATCAGCAAACCTTTTTTAAGGTCGTAGCGGAACACGATCGCGGAGAGGTAGACCGGCCCGAACTGCTTGCCGATCACGAACTCGTATTCGAGCCCCGGCTTGTCCGGGCTCTGCGGATCCGGTCCGAACTTCGGCGGGACGGTGATCACCAGTGCCGGGGTCGGATTGCCCATGACCGCGAGGTGGACCGCCGCACTCACATTCTTGCCCAGCGGGACCCCTGCCGCCTCGTTCACCACCGGCAACTGCTGGAGCGGGCCGAGGTTGTACTCCGTGACCACCCGGTTGATCTTGATGACGTCTTCGGCGCCGAGGTTCTCGGAGACGTACATGATCTGGAGCGCGGGCAAGGACAGCAGCCCGTTGCCGATCATGGGCCCGACCACCGGCAGCCCGGAACCGTCCCAGTCCGTGCGGACCCGGACCATGGCGACGGTGGTGGCCTTGGGTTTGCCGTCCTGGCCGGTGCGGCCGAGCACCGTGGTCCGCAGCACCAGCACTTCCACCGGGTTCGCACCGGTGCCGTGGTCCACCGGAGCCTCGGCGGTGACCATCAGGTTGTCCGTCTTGCCCATCGGGTGCTGGTGCAGCTGGACCCGCTCCAGCCAGTCGACCAGCGGTCCGGGCAGTTCGACGCCGTGCTCGCCGAGGGCTTCGAGCAGCGGGGTGATCAGCAGCGGCGGTCCGTCGAGGGGCTGGGCCGTGCCGATGGACTCCCTGCGCAGTTCGGCGCGGAACTCCAGCGGGTCGGCGACCGCCCCGCCGAGCTGGAAACCCACCCAGGGCCCGGTGCCGGGGCACCGTCCCGCCGCGGCCGCGGCCTGTCCGGCGGCCAGCAGGACCCGCAGCGACCGGCCGCCGGACAGTCCGGACAGGTCGACGCGGGCAACGGCGGTCTGGAGCAGCCAGGTCGCCGGGCTCGCCTCGAAGAGCAGCGCGTCGACCGCCGTGCCGGTGGCGAAGAACCGGGCACTGGCCGGCATCTCCTCACCGGCCAAAGTGACTTTGCCGGTCACTGTCAGAGCAGCGCTGTCGGCAGTCGCCTCAGTGAGGGTCAGAACGCCGCTGGGCAGGTGCTCCAGGGACTCGGCCTCGCCGCTCAGCCCGAGCCGCCCGGTGTCGACCTCGAACGTACCGGCACCCCCCGCCGGGAACAGTGCAACCAGTTCGTCGACCGTCAGCGCCATGGGTGACCCCCGCCTGTGAACACGGTTTGGTGAGGCGCCCGCGGAGCGCAGGCTCTGTCGGTCCCCCACATATCGGTGCCGGGGGAGTGCTTCATCGCGAGGTTGCCCTGCCACCGGCCTGCCTCACCGGAGATGCTGCTGTCCCCCAGCGAGACCGCCACCGTCGGCCGGGCCCTCGTGTCCTGACCGGCTTCCTGCGCCCGCACGGGGCCCGAACTCCCCGACGTGAGGGCGGCCGCAGCTGCCCCGGCCCCCGCCGGCCCGACGATGGCGAGCACGCGCACCACGAACCGGCCTCTCCTGCGCCGTGCTGTCTTTGCCCCGCGGGACCGAGGTCCCTCCGTCACGTCCATGAGCTCTCCCCCTCCGATGGCGGCCCGCGCGGCTCTCCGCGTCGGTGAAGCCGCGGCACAGCGGCCCGCCGGCAGTGCCCCGCCTCCGCCAGGGGCGAAGGACAGGACGCAATCACCCGATGGCAACGCAGAGCAGTCGATTGGTTACCAAGTGTGATTCATGAATGGGTCGGCGGCATACCCCTCCGGGGTCGCATTCACCGGAACGTGGCCCTCCGCACCCGCGACAGCGAGCCGGACCGCACGGGACGCCGCGCCGGCCGCGACCCTGAACTGGCCGAGTTCGCCCGCTAGGACGTTCGGATCCAGAGGGCGGCCAGGCTGGTCACCGGGCCAGCTGGTCAGCCGCCAAAAATCCTCGTCCTCCAAGACGCCTTCTTGGCGGAGGTGACGGCATTGGTGGGCGTGGGGCGTGCAGTACCCGTCTCTGGTCTCGCCTTGCCGGTCACAGGCGGCGACCTGGCAAGGCCCCAGGGCTGGCAGCGGTGCACCTCGGGGTGAGCGAGGAAGTCCTCCAGCGTGAGCCCGTAGACGTTGCGCCTCTGGTAGTCACAGGAGGTCACCGGCCGCCTCCAGGAGCGCCAGCAGGTCCCGGGCGCCTGGCTGTACAAGGTGGCCGTCCCGGCCTGGCAGAACACGCCTTCCGGGCAGGTGGAGCCCGCCTGGTACGGGGTGTGGGTGCAAGCCCCCGACCACGTGAAGCCCGTGCCCGGCGTCTCGTACGACGACGTCCCCACGACCCGGCTGCCGTCGCCGACGACGGAGCAGCAGATCCTTGGGGAGCCGCCGGCCGTCCGGCTGGGTCCTGCAGAAGCTGCGGCCGCGGTCCCGGCCGGAGCGTCATCCACGCCGTCGACTGCGAGGAAGCACCCGCCGGGCGCCGAAGCTGACCCTCGACAAGGCGCTGGACGCCGCAGAGCATCCGGGAACCCGGCTGTGTTCCCTGTGTGGTGCGGCGGCCGAACTGGACCCGGCACTCAAGGGCTTCGACTCCGGCAGCGAGGACTAACGCTCCGAGCCCGGAAAACCGGTCTCTGTCAGTCACACCAGCGGTACAGAATGTCCGTCATGACCTATCAAAGCCCGTTCGGCGACCTGGGCACCGACCACGAGTGGTCCGACGCGCTGTGTCTGTCCCGCGACCACTGCACGGACGCGCCCGAGGAAACGATCCGTGAGTTCTTCGACGGCGCCATCGCGCTGATCGACGCCGGGGTCCCGCAGCCGGCCTTCTTCCTCGCCCGGCAGCTGGCTGAGCTCTCGCTGAAGGCCCTCCTCGGACCGGAGAAGGGCCACAACCTGGGGAAGCTGCTGAAGCAGCTGGAGGAAGCCGACGACGACTTGTTCGCCGCTGGCGACGACCAGCACCTGGTCGTTGAGTTCATCCGGGACCTGCACCGCCGCGACCCGAACGGCGACGAGGGGCGCTACCCGGCCACCACCAAGGGGGTGCCTTCGCTGGCCACCGTGTGCTGCGCCAACCCGCCGCTGTTCCGCGAGTACATCACCATCCTGTTCATGTACACGCAAGGCCGCATCAGCCGTGCCGCCCAGACCGCCTGAGCGGCGAAGTCCCCCGGCGTCGAAGTGGTCGGACCCGACACACGCGAACGAGCCCCGGACTGGCTGGTCCGGGGCTCGCGGTGCGTCGGGCAGCTACAGGTCGAACTCGACGTGCTCGATGTCCGTGAACCGGACCTCCTCCAGGCTCCCGGCGCGGTGGCCGTTGTCCTGGAAGTACACCTCCTTGAGTGCCTCGGCGGCGAGCTCCTGGAGCTGCTGCTCGGTGACGCCGGCCTCCTGGGCCTCGAAGAGGCGGGCGGCGTAGCGGGGCGGCAGGGCGACGGTCAGGTGCCGGATGCGGTCCTGGTCCGTCGACCCGATCGGCGCGGTGTAGCCCATGCGGGCGCGGGTGTCGATGACGATGCCGCCGGTGGTCGCCGCCTTCTGCCGGGCCTTGGCCCGGATTTGCGGCTGCCACCGCTTCTTCACCTCACGCTCCAGGCGTGCGGCGAGGTCCGGGCGGGGCTTTTTGATCTGGTCCTTCACGTACCGCTCCACGGTGCGCTGGGAGATGCGCAGCATCTGGGCGACCGGCTTGGTGCCCTTCATCTGCTTGACCAGGTACCGCATCTGCGGGCCCGCGCTCTTGGGTGCCGGGCGGGTGAACGCCTTCTGCACCGCGGCGTCCAGGCCGTCCCCGAACAGGCTCATCGTCGCCTTCTCCTACTCTCCGTTGTCGACGTCGGTGACGGTGCCGTCCTTGATGTACCGGGCGAGGTTGAGCTCCGGCGCGTCGAACCGGTCGCGGACCTCCTCGCCCCACAGGACGCTCTGGGTGCCCTCGTGCTTGACCAGGCCCGGGTTGATGCCGAGCTTGAAGCCGCCCGGCAGCGGCTTGCCGTCCCGGTACGGCAGGAGGTCCAGCGGGCTGGTGCCGTTGGCCGCGTAGACGACGCAGTCGGACAGGATCGCGACCGGGTACTGGCCGGTGAAGGCCGCGTGCTTGACGATCTTGCGGTGCAGGTTGATCCGGGTACGGGAGATGACCGCCGCGCGGATGTCCGGCCGCCACGTCGGGCGGGACAGCGCCCGCCACGGCTCGCCGGGCCGCCAGCCCTCACCACGCGGGCGCTCGCGCAGCTTGCCCAGACCGCCCTTGACCGTCGCCTTGACCGCCGAGACGACGATCGCCAGCTCCGGGTCACGGTCGCGGTAGCCGTCCATCGCGGCGAGGAAGTCGGCCGGATCCATGTCGGCGTGCACGCCGAGGTCGGCCATGGTGGCGAGGAAGGCGTCACGCAGCCGCTGGTACCAGCCGTCCAGGTAGCGGCCGTTGTCGTGCCGGACGTACGCCTCGATGGGCGTGACGTCGTAGCCGAGCTCCACCGCGTAGGCGACGGTCGGCGTCGCGTACCAGGCAGGGCCCTCGGGACGCCCGCCCTTGGGCGTGAACGGGCTGGGCAGCAGACTGGCGTCCAGGTCCGCCCACTTGTCCTTGCCGGCCTTCACCCGGGACAGGTCGACGTGGGACAGGTCGACCAGCCACGAGCCGGGCAGCTTCGCGTCGAACACCGGCGCCTTGACGTGCGTGGGCGCACCGAGGCCGACGACCAGACCGTTGGCGCCGGCGGCGAAGGCCATGTTCACGTCGATGCCCACCAAGTGCCGCAGGGTGCACTCGGCATCCGTCATCGGCCGCGCCCAGTCGTACGCCTCCTCGAACAGCTTCTCCCCGGGGCCGCGGACGTGGAAGCGCGGCAGATCCTTGAGCAGCGGGTGCCCGTCGGGGGCCTCGCACGGCGCACAGTCCACCGGGTCCTTGCCCAGGCTGCCGGGGTTGCGCTCGGAGTGCCGCTTCCCCGTCGCGTCCGGCTCGGAAGCCCGGGTCGGCGGGTGCAGCGTGGTCATCAGCTCCAGGCCCGTCACGGCGGTCGATCCGCGCGGCGTCATCACCCGGGACGCGTACACGCCCAGCACGCGCGCGAGTTCCGCCGGCGGGAGCTGCCCGGCCTCGCCCCAGTGCCGCGTGTCCAGCGCGTTCCACGACGGGACGCACAGCTGCACGCAGGCCCGCTCCGAACCGGTGGCGGGGCGATAGATCCGCGCCCACGGCCCGAAGCCGCGCTTGGTCAGCTTCCACTCCGCGCGGACCAGCTGCTTGATGGCCTTGTGGCCCTCCGGAATCCGCCCGGCGAGCCGCTCCTCCTGCGTGAGCGCGACCGGCAGGCCGTAGCGCTCCAGCGCGGCCTCGGTGAGCACGATCAGCGGGTCGGCGTCCTTGCCCGGCCCGGACAGCTTCGGCTGCCCGAGCTTCGCCTCGCGCAGCGTCCAGTCCACCAGGGCCGGGACCGACTTGGCGGGCACGTCCAGGACCAGGCCGCCGATGCAGTACGCCAGCACCTGCCCATCGGCGCCGACGTCGACGACCGCCAGCGGACCATTCTCGAACCGCGGGTCCGTGCCATCGGCCAGGGTGTTCGTGGGGGCGGCCTCCTTCGCGGCCGGGCGTCGCGACGCCGACGACGTCGTCCTGGTGGTACGCGCCGGACTGGGCGCGGCCGCCGGAGGCATCTGGGTGTTCTGTTCGGTCGTCATGGCCGCAGCCTCCGGCACCACGTCTGTGGGCACAGGCTGCGCCTGCGGAGCCGGGGCGGGAGCGCTCGAGAACGTCTCCGGAACGGTCGTGTCCTCAGCGGGCGCCGTGGCGTTGAGGCCGGCGGGGTAGAGCTCCGCGAGCTTACCGAGCAGTCGAGCGTACGCCTCGCGCTCCGGCGGCCTCGGCTCGGTCTTGCCGGCCTCCCAGCCACTGACGGTCGCCCGCCGCACATCCAGGGCGGCCGCGACCTCATCCAGGGTCAGGCCGTGCGCGGCACGCAGCCGCTTGCGTTCCGTCGGCGGCGGCAGCGGAGACCGGGACGCGACCAGCGCATCGATCCGATCGAACAACTCGGACATGGAACACCTCCTGAGCAACACCCTAGTCCATGAACCGTACAGACAGCGTACGGTTACCGTACGTATTGCGCACTCGTTGCGTACGGAATGCGTTCTGGTAGGCGTCGATGTTCTGTTGCACCGAACCTTGAGCGTTCTCACTGAAGGTTGAGTGGATCACTGCCCGTACGGCCACGACCGATGCCGGAGCCGGTATGTAGCCGATGACGAACAAGTGGGAGAGCGGCTTTACCCAATCGAGTGTTCTCTGCTGCTTAGGGGGAGATCTCGCCCGGCGATCACGACACTTTGGGTATGTCCGACCCGACATGAGCCCTGAAGTCAACCTGTAGGAGGAAACTGATGCCAGCAATTGACCCGGAAGTCCAAAGAACGTACGAATCGATCAGGGCGGGCGATCTTACGTGGGCCGTCTTCGCCGACGACGGCTACCGTCAGTACATCGTCGATCACGTGAGCGTGGACTCGGACTACGACGCCTTCTGCGGCCGGTTGGCGCCCGACGACGCCAAGGTGCGTTTCGCTTACCGCCGCTTCGAAGCCGGGGAGAACGGCTCTGAGCGCGCCAAGTACGCCTTGTTCGTCTGGGCCCCGGGGCACATGACCATGAAGTTTCCCGCGAAGTCCAGGCTCTCCACCGACAAGCTGGCCATCCAGCAGGTCGTGCAGGACTGGGACGCCGAGGTCGTTGCCTCCCAGAGGGATGACCTTGCCCACGCCAAGGTCGTTGCCCAGCTCGGAAACTGATAACGACCGGGCCCGGTCTGTACCCGGATTGTCCCGGGGTACAGACCGGGCCCGGTTCGTTCGGTGGAACTCGTGGTCAGCCGGTGTCCGCGAAGAAGCGCCACCGTCGCCCACACCCAGGCAGCCCCGAGCGCGGCGGCCCATAAGCCCTGCGCCGTGCGGCGCCCCACCGCTTCACCCTCAGCCCACGCAACGACGTCCTCACGCACAGATGACCTGGCTCCACCCCGCCGACCGCAACCTGGCCTGGAGCAAGCCCCGCCCGCCCTTGGAACGCGACGCCCTCCCCGACCTCGACGCCACGGTGCTCTTCCACGCGCACGACGAGGAAGCGCCTCCCCCGCGACCGGGACTCACCGGAGTGGGCCGCCGCCATCGCGGGCCTCATCAACTCTGGCCTCCTCATACCCACCGAGGGTGACACCGCCATCGACGGCCTACCACCTCCGCATGATCCGCGACATCCCCGCCGTCGAGTCGCCGACCACTGACACCACCACGTCGTCCGACACGAACTACGGCGCTCGAACCTGCCACTCAACCTTCAGTGAGAACGCTCAAGGTTCGGTGCGACAGGACAGTCGAAGCTGGAGTCCCGCCCAGTGTCCCGTCATCGCGGCACCTGGGCCCGTGCGCCGCGGCTGCTGTGAGGACCAGAAGAGACAGGTCCGTGCGCTGGGACTGAAACCAGCTGGGGTGACCTCGGGTGACCCCCGGCTTGGCGAAGGAGCCGAGAGGCAGCTGCGAAAGAGATCAGCTCTTCACAGCCGTTCTCGGGGAACCGGCTTGCTTGGACTCCGCTGGGCATCCGTTGCGAAAGCGCCCGCCGGGACGGCGGACACGAGACCGTGGTGGAGTGACCCAACACCCCGCCCGGCCTGCTGCGGACCGCTCCCCTGCAGGGGGAGACGACCTCGTCGCTGATCTGCCGCATCGCGAGCCGTTACGGGATGGAAGCGAAGGTGTTGCGGTCGTGCTGGCAGTGGCGCAACTACCCGCCTGGGCACGACGGCGGGGGCGCGCGGGCCGACGCCGAGGTGCTGCTGAACGCAGCCGGACGGCAGCTCCTGGCAGGCCTGTGCAGCGTCGAGGAAGACGTTCTGGCGCGGGCGTTGCCGTCCTGGGGACAGGAGAACGCCAAGCTGTCGGCCGGAAAGAACGGGGTGCCGGCGGCGGCGTGGCGGACCGGCGGCGCGGTCGCCGGGCCGGTCGCCTTCGGCTGCCGCCTGTGCGCGGCCCGGCGCACGGGGACGGTCGTGCGGGTGGTGCGGTACGCACCGCGATGGGAGCGGGTGTGCGCCCGGCACGGGCGGTGGCTCCTGGACGCGGATGCCGACCAGCCTCTTGAGTATCTGGACGTGCGGGGTGTACCGGAAGTGGCCGCGGCGCAGCGGCGGTGGGCCGGGGTGGCGCGGCGGGCAGCACGGGCCGGAGTAGAGCCGGCAAGGGTGTTCGCTCTGGCGCACGCGGTGGTGGCCCGGTGGTGGGAACAGGCCCTGCACTGGGATCGGGAGACCATCTGGCCGCGGCGCCTGCACCAGGTCGCGGGCGGCGACGCCGGGGGCGATCTGGAGCGGTGGCGGATCGTGGGGCGGAACGCGGTCGTCTTCCCCGAGGTGGTGGCCATGGCCGACGCGTTGCTGGATCCGGCCATGGCCCAGCTGGCGTGGGCCGACAGCGGCGCCGGGCGGCCGCGGCCGCTGCCCGCCGACGGGATGTTCTGCCGCCGGCTGGGCGAGCGGGTCGGGCGGGGGTGGCTGGGGCCGCTGGCCGCCACCGACTACGGCGGTCCGCTGACCTCGTGGATGGGCGCTGTCATCCGCATCCGCCGCGGCGCCGGGGGCCCTCCTGGGTACGGCAACGATCCGTGGTGGCTGCGCCAGGAGCACCAGCCCGCGTCCATGGCCGGACAGTTGCGCGTCCTGTCCAAGGAGCGCAGCGCGCCCGGCTCGGGCACCACGTGGCGCTCTGCGGTGCCGGCCGAGCAGCGGGCACGGATCGCCAGCCTGGTCAACGACGCCGAAGAGCAGCTGACCCAGCTGCGCGGTGCCCAGTACGGCAAGACCGCCGACGCAGCGCAGCAGTTGCTGGGCAACCTCGGCCATGCCGCCACGCTGATCGAGCAGGCCGTACGGGAGACCGCAGCAGCAGCCCTCACGGCCGGGATGGCGCTGGAGGATCTGGCGCGCTGGGCCCGCCTGCCGGCCGATGTCCTGGCCGAAGCTCTCGCGGACCCCCGCAACGAGCAACCGGGAAAAGGGCGGTGAGCACGCATCAGGGGGCAGGCAGGCGTGCACGGGCTGTCATCCGCCGGGGCGATACCTCATCGTCCGGCACTCGTGATCAAAATCCGTGAAGCCGCCCGCCACACGGGCAGGACGGGCTTGACTGGGGCACGTGGGCAGCAAGGACGCAGCGGGGGCCGCTCACAGCACATGCAGACGGATACCGGATCCGAGTGGGAGGCGGTCTTCGTCGACCCCGTCGGGCAGGTGGTGCAGCAGCGGTGGGCGGACGCGGTTCTCGCGGTGGCCTTCGAGGAGCTGGAGCCGGTGTCGGCGTTCCCGGTGGTGCCGGGGCGGCGGTGGGGGCCTGGGCAGTGGTGGTCGGCCACGACCGGCCGGCATGTGGCGTGCGGGTCGGCTGCGATGCGGGCGCAGCTGATGGTGCTGGACCGCGAACCCGAGGTGGTCGGCCTGGCCGGGCGGCCGGTCCGTCTGCTGTGGCGGGACGCGCGCGGCCAGGTCCGCTCGTGGGTGCCGCAGCTCTTCGCCCGCCACCGCGACGGCACCGCCCTGCTGGCCGACTGCCCCAGCCACCCGGATGCCTGCGGCGAGCGGGCGCAGCGGGCTGCGACGGTCCTTCAGGCGGCGTGCGCGCAGGCCGGCTGGAGCTACCGGCGCCTCGAGCCGCTGGAGAAGACGCTTTCGGCGAACCTGAAATGGCTGACCGGCTACCGCCACCCCCGCAACGCCGGCCCTCCCCGTCTCGCGGCCGCCGTACGTGAGGTGTTCGCCCAGCCGCGGCCGCTGATCGAGGGCGCCGAAGCGGTGGGCGACCCGATCGAAGTCCTGCCCGCCGTCTTCCACGCCCTGTGGCACGGACACCTCACCACACCCCTGGACGTACCGCTCAACGAGCGGGTCCTCGTTGGCGGCCGCGAAGGCCGTCGGCCCGGCACCGGCCCCGAGAGCCTCACCTCCAGCAGCGCGTCGGCCGGCGACCACCTCGCGACGAATGACGTCGGGGACGCGGCATCCGGAACCGACGACCGCCATCGCGGGGGTGGGCGGTGAGCGGGCGGCGCGGCGGCAGACCGGTGCTCGAAGTCGGCGCGCACGTCCGCTTCCGTGATGGCACCTGGCAGGTGGTCGCCCTGACCGGGCAGCAGGTCCACCTGGCCGGTGAGAGCGGCGAGGACGAGACCGTGCTGGCCGGGCACCTGTTCGCCGACGGCTCCTTCACCATCGTGGGGGCCGAGATGCCCCAGGCGGTGACGCAGTGGGGGCTGTTCGAGACCGCACCCGAGCACGCGCGCCGCAAGGCGCTGGCCTGGCAGCGGCACATCCGCGAGGTGGAGTCCGGCCTCCCCGACGGGCCCGGCACCGACGGAGTGCCCCGGGCCGAGTACGACCCCGACCGGTTCACGCTCGCGCAGCGCGAAGAGGCCAAGGCCGCGGAGCTGACCGCGATCGGCTTCGGGGCTGTCTCGCGCACCACCGTGCAGCGCATGCGCCTGGCCTACCGCAGACAGGGCCTGTGGGGCCTGGTCAACCACCGCACCACCCGCCGCCCCAGCCCCACCGGGCGCACCAACGAACGCGTCATCGCCGCCATCGAGGAAGCGCTGCGCCGCCAGCGCGGCCGTTCCAAAGGCACCGTCAAAAGCCTGACACCCCTGGTCGCGCAGATCCTGGAGGACCGGTACGGCCGCCCCGCCGTGCCCATGCCCTCCCAGGCCACCTTCTACCGGCTCGTACACCAGCTCGCCGACCCTGCCGAGCACCCCCACCGCCCAGCCCGTACTCTCCCCTCCCTCACCGGCGGACGGGCGTTCACCCCGACGGTGGCGCTGCGGCCGGACGAGCAGGTACAGGTCGACACCACCCGCCTGGACGTTCTGGCCGTCTTCGACGACGGCACCACCGGCCGGCCCGAACTCACGATCGCCGTGGATGTCGCCACCCGCGCCATCCTCGCCGCCGTCCTGCGCCCGGCCGGCACCAAGGCCGTCGACGCGGCCCTGCTGCTCGCGGAGATGGCCGTACCGCACCCGGCCCGCCCCTCCTGACCCGACGCTCTGCGCCTCGCCCACGCCCCACTCCCCCAGCTGAAAAGGCTGATGGGCCTGGACGAACGCTTTCAGGGCGCAGCCGCCCGGCCGGTCGTGACGCCCGAGACGATCGTCGTGGACCGGGGCAAGGTCTACCTGTCCACGGCGTTCAGCGCCGCCTGCGAGACCCTCGGCATCAGCGTCCAGCCCACCCCGCCCCACGCCCCCGCCGCGAAAGGCATCGTCGAGCGCACCTTCGGCACCATCAACGCCCTGCTGTGCCAGCACCTGCCCGGCTACACCGGCTCCGACGTCACCCGCCGCGGACCGGACGCCGAAACCGAGGCCTGCTTCAGCGTCGCCCAACTGCAGGACCTGCTGGACGAATGGCTGATCCACTACCACCACCGCCCCCACGAAGGCCTGCGCCACCCCACCCTGCCCAAGAAGGCACTCACCCCGAACCAGATGTGGGCCGCCCTCATCGCCATCGCCGGCCACGTGCCCCTCCCGCTGAGCGGCAGCGACCACCTCGAACTGCTGCCCGTGCGCTGGCAGGCCATCACCGAACGCGGCATCCGCATCGACCACCGCACCTACGACGCGGACGTCCTCGCCCCCTATCGCGGCCAGCCCTCCCCCGTCACCACGCGCGGCGGCAAATGGGAGATCCACACCAACCCCCACGACGCACACCAGGTCTGGATCCGCCTGCCCGACGGACACCTGACAGAGATCCCGTGGATCCACCGCGACCACATCCACCAGCCGTTCAACAGCGCCACCTGGCAGCACATCAAAACCATCACCGCCCGCCACGGCGACCGCGACACCCACGAAGCCGACCTCGCCGACGCCCTCGACCAGCTCATGCGCCGCGCCCACACCGGCACCGCCACCCCCGGCGAACAGCGCCTGCTCACCCGCACCGCACCCCTGAAAACACCCCCGCCCACGGCCGCCACCCACCCTCCCCACGCCCCCGACCCGCCCGCCGACGGCTGGGACGACGACAGCCTCGACGACCTCGAAGACCTGCCCGACGTCGCGGAACAGGCCGACAGCGAGGACGAACCCGGCGATGACACCGCCGGCGCCCCCGTCCCGTACACCGGACTCGGCCTCTACGACCCCGCCCAGGAAGCCCTCAACTGGTGACCACTCGCCCGCACATCACCACCACCGGCCCGGCAAGCAAGCCTGCCCGCACCGGCGGCGACAGCCCGTGGCCGGACGCCCATGACAACGAACCGCAGTGGCCGATCACCACCTGGCAGGGCTGGGAGCACTTCGCCACCACCCCGCCCCCCACCCCGCCCCAGCCCGGCGACACTCCGCGCAGCACGGAAGAACGCCTCGTCTACCACTCCGCGTCCGTCACCGTCCGCACCCCCTCCATCACCACCCTCGCCACCCTCGCCACCCAGGTCCGCACCCTGATGCTGCTCGGCCACCACCAGCAGACCACCGCCCGGCCCTCACTGATCGTCACCGGCCCCGCCGAGGCCGGGAAAACGACCGCCCTCCTCGAAGTCGGGCGCACCTGCCACCTCGCCCACACCCGCAAACACCCCGCCCCGCCCGGACGCACCCACCAGCAGGTGCCGGTCGCGTACCTGCTGGTGCCACCCGGCGCCACCGCCAAGACCCTCGCCACCGAATTCGCCCGCTACCTCGGCATCCCCGTCACCACCCGCATGACCCAGACCCAGATCACCGAGGCCGTCTGCCACACCTACACCGCCGCCGGCGTCCGCCTGGTCCTCATCGACGAGATCCACCGCCTCAACCCGCGCACCACCACCGGCGCCGAAGCCACCGACCTGCTGAAAGACCTCACCGAACGCATCAGAGCGACCTTCGTCTACACCGGCATCGACGTCGCCTCAACCCCGCTGTTCGCCGGAGTCCGCGGCGCCCAACTCGCTGGCCGCGCCAGCCTCATCACCTGCGGCCCCCTCCCCGCCCGCCACGGCCAGACCCGGCCTTTCACCGACCTCATCACCGACCTCATCACCGACATGGAGAACGCCCTCGACCTGAACCGGCACACACCCGGCACGTTCCCCCGCCACGCCTCCTACCTCCACCAGCGCACCGCCGGCCGCATCGGCAGCCTCGCCCGGCTCATCCGCCAAGCAGCCATCACCGCCATCTGCGACGGCACCGAACGCATCACCAAGAAAGCCCTCGAAGCCATCCGCCTCGACCACCTCGCCGAAGAAGCAAGCCGCCCCCGCACCCGCCGAACAGCGACAACGGCATGATGCGGACGTGAAGAAGACGAGGGGTACACCGGCCCAGGAGGAGTCCGCTGCTGTCTGCGGCCGGGTATGGGACGTCCTGATCCCCGCCCGCGCCGGCTACCTGGCCGGCGTCTCACCGCACTACGACGAGGTCTTCCAGGACGTCGCACAGCGAACCGAGCGCGCAGGCAGCCTCGGCAAGACGGACATCGCAGCCCTGGTGGTCTGGAAACGGCTCTCCGCACAGACCCGGTGGGTGACAGAACTGATGTCCCTGCCCGACACCCACGTGCGAGCGGTCACCGAGCGGGCCGTCACCGCCGTCCGCGACACCACCCTCCCGCGCAGCGAGGCCGCCCGCACAGGGCGCGGCATCATCTGGGAACTGCCCGGCTTCCGCACCGGCAACGCCCTCGCCTCAGCCATCCTGACCGCAGCAGCACCACAGCGGATGGCCGTCTACGACCGCCGCGTCCAACACGCACTCGACACCCTCGGCCTCACCCTCACCCCCACACCGGGACGCTACGGCCGCTACCTGCAACTCCTCGACGACCTCCTTAGAAGTCATCTCATTTGGCTCGGTAGGCTGCCGGCCATGGCAGGGATCGTTGAGCGGCTGGTGCCGGACGAGTTGTGGGAACTGTTCCAGCGGGTGGTGCCGGAGACGCCCTCACGGCCCCAGGGCGGCGGCCGGCGCCGGCACGGCGACCGCGAGGTGCTGGCCGCGATCGTGTTCGTGGCGACGTCGGGATGCACCTGGCAGCAGCTTCCCGCCGCGTCCTTCGGGCCGTCCGGCGCCACGGCCCGCCGCCGGTTCACCGAGTGGGCCAAGGCCCGGGTGTGGGCCAAACTGCACCGCCTGGTCCTGGACGAACTCGGAGCCCGCGGCGAGCTGGACTGGTCGCGCTGTGCGATCGACTCGGTGAACATGCGGGCCCTGAAAAGGGGGAGCTGACGGGTCCGAATCCTGTCGTGTGCCCCGCCTGACCTGTTCCTTCTTGCGCACGATGTACTGCGAGACCGGATGGCGGGTGTAGCGGTCCGCCTCGCGTAGCCGCCGAAGACCGTTGTCGAGCTTGCGCACGACTTTCGTGGCCATCCGCTTCGTGAACTGCCGCAGACGGCGGGTCGACCGGCCGGCCTGGAGGACGACGCTGCGTCGTGTGTGCTTGAGGACCTTGACGAACGAGATCCGGTCGGGGTCCAGGCCCTCGCCGTCGGCCAGCCGCATGATGATCCGGTTCAGACAGTGATGGAGGGTCAGGTGGGCCCAGATCTCCTGCCGCACCATTTCCGGCGACACCGATCGCAGCACCTCGGCCTTTCCCCGCTGAAAGGTCTTCAGCTGCCGGTAGGCGGATTCGACCTCCCAGCGCTCGTGATATAGGGCTGCCAGCTCCTCGGCGGGCCCGGCCTCGGGATCGAGCAGGTCGGTCAGCAGCCTGGTCGTCTCGCCGCCGTCGACCTGGTAGTCGATCACCCTCACTGTCACCCCGCCCGGATGGGAGCGCCGCTGCCCGGCGAGATTCATCCGGGTCAGATAGGTGCCGTCCGGCAAGACCTCCATGGGCTTCGCGGCGACGAAGGTGCGGGCTCTGATCAGCACGTGTGCCCCGGCCTGCGTGTAGGCCTTCCACAGCACGACACCGGGGAAGGCCCGGTCCATGATCACCAG
Organism: Streptomyces sp. NPDC058632; assembly: GCF_042717095.1. Lineage (NCBI taxonomy): Bacteria > Bacillati > Actinomycetota > Actinomycetes > Kitasatosporales > Streptomycetaceae > Streptomyces > Streptomyces sp. NPDC058632. The sequence continues at coordinate 27,292 of NZ_JBHXQZ010000090.1, forward strand.
CATGCCTGCGGCGCTGCCGGCCATCTCTGTCGCCAGCGCGGGCTCGCCACCGCCGCCCTTGAAGCTGCCTATCCGCGCGTCGATCGTCGCGTGCGTACCGGTCTCGGTCAGCGTCACCACCCTGGCCTGCGGGAACCCGATGGGCCGACCGGCACTGTCCACCTGCCCACCGAAGGCGGCACGCGTCGTATCGTTCTCCGGCACGTCCAGCAAGAACCCGTCGACCGCGGCCACTCTCATCCCGCGCCAGAACGCCGCCTCGAGTGTGGGCGGAGCGATCGCCCCCGCCACACGGCGGAACACTCCTTCCAACGGCGGGGCCCCAAGCTGCTGCCGGGCCCTGGTGAACGACGACTTGTTCGGGACCGACTGGTCCAGCTCGCCCAGGGCCCCGACCAGGTTCTCCGCGACATCGTCGTAGGAGTCCTGCTGGAACAGCGCCAGAGCAAGCACGAAGTAGACCATGAACCGGCTCGACAGGGGACGGGGCTTGGCATCCCGCCGACCACACGCTCCCAGCACCTCGTCCACCAGCTCAGGAACGATCCACTCGGTGAGCAACCCGAGCCGGACCTCATCGGATAACCCGATCCATGGATGCATGTCCGGTCAACGAACCAGCACCCCGGCGGTCACCGCGTCGAATTGCTTGCACCCTTCAAGCAACGGCATTGCGACACCGGTTGCAAATGGTCGGCCCTGCTGCCAGCGGTCCGTGTACGGCACCGACCGATGCGCCCCAGGCCCGCGCCCCAGGATGCGACTCAGGGCGCGGCCTCGTCGGAAAGCGGCCGTTACTCGGAAACAGACCGCTCAGCCGATGACGATGAAACTGAAGTCCCGGTCGGCGAGGACGTAGTCGGAGGCGCAGGTTTTGATGGTCACACTGTTGGTGTCGATCGCGGCGATGTGGGTGGTGTCCTGCATGTACCAGGGGTGGGCCCTTTCCCAGATGGTGGCCGTCGCGCTCGGGGCCGCGGCGAAGGGGGTGGCGAACACGATGCGGAACGTACCGGTGGCGATCTTGTTGGCCGTGAAGTTGCCGCTGGTGGCGTGAATGGCGCCGCCGGCATCGATGTTGCCGCGTACGACGTGTCCGCCCAGGGTGCCGGAGCCCGGTGCGGGCCCGGGGGTGCCGGCAGTGCGCCGCAGGTGCCAGACTGTGCCGCCTTCCTTGGCCAGCCAGATCTGCTGGTTGGCAGCACCGCCTGCCAGGTTCGGGTTGGTGAAGACGTGGGTGCCGTTGACGGTGACGGTGGCCTCGTCCAGGCGCCATTCGTCGGCACCGTCCAGCCGGATGTAGACCGGGAAGAGGTCGAGGTCGGCGACGGTGAGCTGCGGGCTCGTGGGGTCGTTGAAGTTGGCGTTCGAGACGTTGCTGCCGGTACCGATGACGAACGTGTCGGTGGCGCCTGCCTGGAAGTCGTTGCCCGCGGTGTCCAGGTTGAACTCCCGGCCGGCGATGCCGAGGTAGACCCCGTTACTGGTTCCCCCCGCGAAGGTGTTGGCTGTTCCGATGGTCGCGACGATTCCCGTAATGTCTGTCATGGACACTTTCCTTATCTCGCTGCTCGACGCAACGAAGGTGACGACCCGGAGGAAGGCGGCTGCCGCGCACCCGCCCTCTCGCTGGAAGCGCAGCTACCGCTTTCACCACCAGTATCCGGGCAATTACCCAGCGCCAATAGTGGGATTGGGGAGCGCACACGCAGTGCGCAGAGGCGTAAACCCTCCGTTGAGGCGCTTCCACACCAACCAGTGCCATGCAAGCCGGTCAACGGTGCGCACGCCTGTTTCAGCCGTCGCTTCGCCGGAGACCGACTGCACCGGCCGATCATCCGACTTACCGCCCGCACGGGTAATCTGCACCCGCATTCCGGTCCGTCGGCACGCGCCTGCCAGTACGAAGATCACGTCCCGCTGCCGTGACCTTCGGAGGAACCCGTGCGCATCCGCGCCGCCGCCCTCACCGCCCTCGCCGTCCTGCTCGCCCTCGCCGTCGCCCACGCCACACCCGGCGACACCATCACCCGGCCCGTCCGCGCCGCCCTCGCCGCCCTGCCCGTCGCCGACGAATCCCGCGCCGGCTACACCCGCGACAAGTTCAAGCACTGGACCGACGCCGACCGCGACGGCTGCTCCACCCGCAACGAGGCCCTCCTGGACGAGGCCGTCGCAGACCCCGCCCGCACCGGCCGCTGCACCCTCAGCGGCGGGCGCCGGTACAGCCCCTACGACGACACCTACGTCGCGACGGGCCCCGCGGCCTCGACATCGACCACTACGTGCCCCTCGTCGAGTCCTGGGACTCCGGCACCTCCGCCTGGACGACCAAGGAGCGCGAGGCCTACGCCAACGATCTTGATGACACGCGTGCCTTGACCGCGGTCACCACGGCCAGCAACAGGCCGAAGGCAGACCAGGACCCGGCGACATGGATGCCACCGGCCCGGGCGTACCACTGCGAGTACGCGACGACGTGGATCGCGGTCAAGACGCGCTGGCAGCTATCGGTGGACCCGGCCGAGGCATCCGCCCTCAAGAACGTGCTGGAGGAATGCCCGAATCAGCCGGTGGCGGTCGAACTGGCACGGTAGCCAGTACCTGTCACAGTAGCCCCGGCCCCCGCGGGCCGGGGCTTCGCTGTGCGCGTCCGCAGCAGCCGCTCCCCGCGGCACATGCCCCGGCTGAGAGGACGTTTGAGGAGCACAGACGGGTTCTCAGGCGTCGCTGAACTTGTGGGCAGAGCCGCCGCGTCACTCCACCCACTGCGGGTCGTCCAGGACGGCCTCGGGGTCAGCGACGCCCGCGCCCTCGAGGAACACGACCAAGCCGTGGTCGCTATAGGCAGTGCCGAGGATCTCGTCCCGGCCGCTGCTGTGCACGGTGACTCTCCGACCGCCCGAGAGGGAGGGCCGGTGCACGACGATCGGCGCGCTGGTCACGCCTCCCAGCGTGCCCCGGGCCGGTTCGGTGAGCTAGGGCGGCGCGACCAGGCCCCCGGGGGGCCTCACCGGGGGCGGCCTCGGGGTCCTTTATGTTTCGGCGTGAGTCCCGCATGCGGGACAGATCGTTCGAATAAAATCGAACGGGGGTGTTGGCCTAGTAGCCGTTCTCGGTGAGGTGGTCGGCGAGCTTCTCCACCGCATTGGCTGCAAGGTCGGGGGACTGACGCTCGTCGTAGAACCCGATCAGGATGGCCTGCTGAGTCTTCACCAGGGCGACGCCCGTGGCGCCCTTCGTGCCGTAGATGCTGCGGTCGTCCCCCTTGGTGCCCATGTACTTCACGCCGTTGACGACGACGCCCATATCGAAGACCTGGGCCGGCCTCTTGAACAGGGCAACGATGCCCTTCCCCTCGCTACCCCTGAGCTGATACCCCGGGCTCTGGGCCCAGGTGAGGCCGTCGAGGCCAATGATGACCGCGTACCGGATCTGACCGGTGCCCACGAGCTGCTCGTCCACATACGACTGCCAGCCAGACATGACACACCCTTTCAAAGGAGCCGGGTATCCGTCTGTCACGGGCCTCGGCACACTCACCTTTCCTCAACGTCGGCATGAGTATGGGCATATGGCCGATACCCGACAGGTCTCCCACCCCAGCGGGTGAACGGCACCTGTCGGCCCAAGCCAGATGTGCGCCAGTACGACCAGGGCGCGCTACGCACACCACTGTGCACACCGACACTCGCCATCGACCACCATGACGCGCCATACCTCGCGGTCACTCTCTGGCAGCCGCAGATGACCAAGGAGACACGCCCTAGTCGGCCCGGGACATCAGGGACTGTCGCCGCCCCAGTCCCAGCGGGCCGGATCGCCGGGGCGCGGGTCGTACAGCGCCCGGCCCCCGGGGCCGAACTGCCCGAGCTCCGTGAGGAGGGAGACACCGTCGTCGATCTCCTCCAGCCTCCAGCCGGTGGTGTCGAGCAGCAGGCCGTCCAGCGGCCCGCCGACCAGTTCGGCGTAGCGCCGTCCCGGCTTCGGGCCCGGGTGGTCGTGGTCGGCTCCGTAGATCCGGCCGCGCAGCAGCTGCTCATCGTCGCTGTCCATGCCCTCCAGCCTCGCAGCCGTCACCGACAACGCGGGCGTGCCCAGGCGGTCCTGGGTACGCCTCGCGATGCCGGCGTGGCTTGCCCGGGTCAGCTGCGCCAGCGTCCGAGCCAGCCGCTGGCCTTCGATGCCTGCGCCGCTTCCGCCTCCTGGCGCTCCTGCTCCTGGCGCTCATGTTCGGCCTGTTCCGCCTGCCGCTCCGCTTCGAGCGCCCGCGTCCTGCAGTCGTCGCACAGGTGCGGGTGGCTGTCCCCGCGGCCCCAGTCGACGGTGGTGCTGGCCTTCCACCGGTCGTCGGTGAACTTCTGTCCGCAGTCCCCGCACACCGGGCGCTGAGCCTCGCGTTCGGCTGCTTCCTGCGCGACTTGGCGCCGCCCGGCTTCGGCACGGCGGGCGAGGGCAGCGTCGCGGCGGGGGTTGCCGATCGCGTCCCAGAGGTTCTGGTAGCCCTCGCGGCCGAAGCTCTGGAACGCGGGCCCGGCCGGGCCGTGCTCGCGCAGCAGCTCCAGCGTGGTCGCCACGATCGGCATCTTCCCGTTGTAGATGCGGAAGCCGCCTTCTGCCCACTGGCCCTGCCAGTGCTCGCGGGTGAGTTCGGCTACCCGCTCCATCTGCTTCAGCGCGGACCGCTTGCCGACTTGGTTGAAGACGAGCAGGACCGGCGGGTGCGGTGCGTCGCCCCACCGGAGATCGGGCGCGGACCATCGGGTGCGCCACATCGGCTTGTCCTGGCCGTCGGTGTCCTTCACCGTGCGGCGGAAGTGGCGTATGTACCTGTCGAACTTGGCCGCGATGATGAGGGCTTCCTCGGTGCAGTTGTCGGCCTCGATGAACAGCAGCGGCAGCCCGGCCTCCGGGGCGATGAGGACGATGTCGGCCCATGCACACCCCACGCCGGGGTTCTTCCACGTGCCCGTCGCCGGGAGGGCGACCTCGGTGGCGTAGGAGGTGATGGTGCCGATCCCGTCGGGCGCATCAACGGCGGCCTGGGCGGCCGCGACGGCTTCGGCCGGCTCACCGGCCACCAGGTCCAGGTCGGGCTTCGGGCGGATCATGGCGAGGACGGTCTCGTTGACCGTCATCGCGTGTGAGGCACCCGAGCGGCCCGCGCTCTTGGGCATGCCGCCCATCTCTTCCGGCCCCCGGTCCAACTCGAGTCCGGCGGCGGCCAGCCCGTCCTTGGTGAGCAGGCGCACTTCCTCTCCCCCTCGGGTGCGGCCGCCGTCGACGGACAGACCGTGCCTGCACAGATCGTTGAGCGCGCCGCGATGGGAGGCGGTGCGCGCCTCCTTCCGTGCAGCCGCCGTCTTCTTCGTGGTGTGCCGGTACGTCAGGTGCGGTGAGGACAGCCGCTGGATCTGATCCGCCGTCGCAGCCTTGAGCACCCGAGCGCGCGCAGCACATCGGCGCGCAGTCCGGTCGACGATCCCGCCTCGTTCGTCTTGCGCTTCGCCATCAGCCCCGCCCTCCCATGCGTCGCGACCGGCCACCGGCCGGGCGCCGGCCCCGCCCGGCCGCAGAGGGCACCAGGCGCGCCCTGAACCCGATGATCGCCTCCACCACTGACACCCCACCCCCACCTATTTCCCAGGGCTTGGTCGGTGAGAGGAGGAGAGAAGAGGGTTGTGACGACGCGTCGTCACGCCGAAAAGCCGTGGTGTGCTGCGGAAATGTGGTCAGCGCTCGTGCCGGGCACGGAAGTGGGTACGGCAGTGGGATCGCAAGCGCCGGCGGCAGGAGACTGCGGCGGCTTGCCCGGCCGACCAGCTCTTCCGGCGCTGGGCGCGCGGCTGGCCGTTCGGCGGTGCGGTCAGGGTACGGCGGGCGCCTGTGTTCGGTCATCATCCTGGTCTCTCCCTTGCGTTGGCGTCCTCCACCGGCCTTACAG
>NZ_JBHXQZ010000091.1:0-32714 GCF_042717095.1 Streptomyces sp. NPDC058632
TGGGTTCCGCCGTGACGACAGCCGCGGTGACAGCCGTGGTGGTGACAGCCGTGGTGGGTTCCGCCGTGACGACAGCCGCGGTGACAGCCGTGGTGGTGACAGCCGTGGTGGGTTCCGCCGTGACGACAGCCGCGGTGACAGCCGTGGTGGTGACAGCCGTGGTGGGTTCCGCCGTGACGACAGCCGCGGTGACAGCCGTGGTGACAGCCGTGGTGGTTACCGCGGCCGGGACGACAGCCGCGGTGGTGAGCGCGGTGGTTACCGTGGCCGGGACGACAGCCGCGGTGGTGAGCGCGGTGGTTACCGTGGCCGGGACGACCGGCAGGGCGGCGGCCGGTTCCGTGAGGAGCGGGAGCGGGACCGGGAGCCGATCAAGCGGCTGCCGATCCCCGAGGACGTCACGGGCGAGGAGATCGACAAGGACGTACGGCAGGAGCTGCAGAGCCTGCCCAAGACGCTCGCGGAGGATGTCGCCAAGAACCTCGTGATGGTCGCCCGGCTGATCGACGAGGACCCCGAGGGCGCGTACGGCTATTCCAGGGTGGCACTGCGGCTGGCGTCACGCGTCGCGGCCGTACGGGAGGCCGCCGGGTTCGCCGCGTACGCCAACCAGAAGTACTCCGAGGCGCTGGCCGAGTTCAGGGCGGCGCGGCGGATGACCGGGACCACGGAGCTGTGGCCCCTCATGGCCGACTGCGAGCGTGGGCTCGGACGGCCGGAGAAGGCGCTGGACATGGCCGGTGCGCCCGAGGTGCAGAAGCTGGACAAGGCCGGGCAGGTCGAGATGCGGCTCGTCGCGGCCGGCGCGCGGCGCGACATGGGACAGCTGGACGCAGCCATCGTGACGCTTCAGAGCTCCGAGCTGGCGTCCCACTCCGTGCAGCCGTGGACGGCACGACTGCGGTACGCGTACGCCGACGCGCTTCTCGCCGCCGGACGGGCGGGCGAGGCACGGGAGTGGTTCGCGAAGGCCGTGGAGGCCGACCGGGACGGCAGCACCGACGCGTCGGACCGGCTGGCCGAGATGGACGGCGTGGAGTTCATGGACGCGCTCGACGAGCGTGATGACGCCGACGCCGGCTCCGAGACCTCGGTCGACGAGGGAGGGGTCGAGGACGTGCACGCGGGTCTGGACGACGAGGCGGACGAGGACGACGCCGAAAAGGCCGAGACCGAAAAGGGCGGGACCGACGTCGACAAGGACTGACGCCTGAGCGACGGGACGTCTGAACATCTGGACGTCCGATGCGACGAAGGGGTGGGATTCCCGGTTCACCGACGGGGAATCCCACCCCTTCGTGCGTCTCCAACGACGCGTCACCCGCCGAACGCGCGTAGCACCAGGCCCGACGCCGGCTTGGGCCCGAAGGATGTCGACTTGCGGGGCATCGTGACGCCCTGGCGGGCGAGGTCCCGGACGACCTCCTCGCGGACCGGATGCATCAGCACCGCCGTACCGCCGTCGCGTTCCGCCTTCTCGACGGTCGCGGCCGTGTCGTGGATGTAGGCGATGTGGGCCGGGGAGTCCTCGGGGATGTGCCACACCTGGTCCAGGAGCGTGGAGTGCAGGACCGTCGCGTCCAGGGTGCGCCAGGCTTCCGGACGGCCGGTGGGGACCGTACGGGCCAGCAGATCTAGGTCCGGGCGGTCGACGAGGTGGAAGGCACCGTCGCCGGCCAGGAGGAACGCGTTGCCCGTACCCGCGGCCTCGGCCAGTGCCTCCATGGCCTCCGGCAGCGCGGCGTCCACGCGGCGGACCCGGAACAGGCCGTCGAGGGCGGCCAGCGCGTCCGCGACGGGCAGGCCGTGCAGCAGGCGATGGATGGCGCGGACGCGCAGCGGGTAGCGGGCGGTGTCGACGAGGAGCACCAGGCCGTGGTCCCAGGGGCTGGGAGAGGGGTGCTGCGCGCGGAGGCGGCGGTAGGTCGCCCAGCGGTGGTGGCCGTCGGCGATGAGCGCCTGCTGGCCGGCCAGGTCGGTCCGGACGGTCGCCAGGTCCTCGGGGCCGGTGAGGGACCACAGCCGGTGGTGGAAGCCGTCCTCCGTGGTGGTCGCGAGGACGGGAGGCGTCCTGACCGTGCGCTCGATCAGGTCGGCGGTGGCGGCTGCCGATCCGTCGCCGGGGTAGGTCAGCAGCAGGGGCTCGAGGTTCGCCGAGGTGGCCAGCATCAGGGCCGCACGGTCGGCGACGATGTGCGGCATCACGTCCTCGTGCGGCAGGACCAGTCGCTCGTCGGGGTCCGACACACGCAAGGTGCCGATGACTCCGCGCTGCAGCAGGCCGTCGCCGTCGCGCTGTTCGTAGACGTAGAGGCCGGGTACGGGGTCCGTGGTCAGGACGCCCTCGGCCCGCCAGCGGTTCAGCGTGTCGGCGGCCTGGGCGTTGCGGGCCTCCGAGGTGTCGGCCTCGGGCAGGATCAGCCGGACGATGTTGTACGGGTCGGCGGACTGCAAGTGATGCAGACCGTCGGGGCGGACGACGACGTCGTACGGCGGGGATGTCACGGCGGCCAGGCTGCCGACCCGGTCGGGGTCGTAGCGAAGGCCTTGGAACGGGGTGAGTTCCAGGCCTCGGCGCGCCTTCGCTTCCGAGGGACCTGCAGTCTTCATCCAGGCATCGTACGGGTGTCAGTGGCATGGGGGATGATCGGGGAAAGCCGTCGAACGAGGAGCGATGCACAATGAGCCGGAGCGTCAGGACGAGGCCCGAGGGCAGTGGGCAGGCTCTGAGCGAGGCGTACGACACGGCACTGCTCGATCTCGACGGTGTGGTGTACGCGGGCGGGAAAGCGATCGTCCACGCGGTCGCGTCGCTGGCCACGGCCCGCGCCGGGGGCATGCACCTGGCGTACGTGACGAACAACGCCCTGCGCACGCCGGACACCGTCGCCGCGCATCTGACGGAGCTGGGGATACCGACGGGGGCCGGCGATGTGATCACATCGGCGCAGGCGGTCGCGCGGCTGGTGAGTGAGCAGGTGCCGCCGGGGGCCAGGGTGCTGGTGATCGGCGGAGAGGGCCTGCGGGTGGCGTTGAGCGAGCGCGGGCTGACACTCGTGGAGTCGGCGGACGACGACCCGGCGGCGGTGGTGCAGGGGTACGGCGGGCCCGACTTCCCGTGGGGGCGGTTCGGGGAGGCGAGTTACGCGATCGCGCGAGGGGTGCCGTGGTTCGCGTCCAACACGGATCTGACGATCCCCAGCGGCCGGGGCATCGCGCCGGGCAACGGGGCGGCGGTGGAGGTCGTACGGATCGCGACCGGCGCCGAGCCGCAGGTGGCGGGCAAGCCGCTGCCGCCGATGCACCGGGAGACGATCCTGCGGACGGGCGCCGAGCGGCCGCTGGTGGTGGGCGACCGGCTGGACACGGACATCGAGGGCGCGTTCAACGGCGGTGTCGACTCGCTGCTGGTGCTCACGGGCGTGACCGACGGGGCGCAGCTGCTGGCCGCGCCGCCGCAGCACCGGCCCACCTTCGTCGACGCCGACCTGCGCGGCATGCTCACCGGGCAGCCGGAGGTCGCCGCGGTGGACGGCGGTGGGTTCCGGTGCGGTGGCTGGACGGCGACGGCGGCCGGTGAACGCCTGGAGCTTGACGGGGAGGGTACGGCTGCGGACGGGCTGCGGGCGTTGTGTGCGGCGGCGTGGACAGCGGCGGGCGACGGCGTGTGCCGGCTGGACGGGGGGAAGGCGCTGGCGCGGCTGGGCCTGTGAGGGACGCCCGGTACGCGCAGGGCCGAGGAGCCTTCTGAATCCGAGGAATCGTGATCGAATAGGAGGGTAGGCTAACCTAACTGCGTGTTGGTCGAGAGTCCCCCCGAACAGCGCGCGGACACCGCCCCCGCGCATCCGAACCGCCGGGCGCTGCTCCGTGTCCTGGGGCTGCTCCTCTCCGCCGTGATCCTGGTGGTCGTCGCCCTGGCGAGTATCGCGATCGGGGCGAAGGACCTGTCCCTGCAACAGGTCTGGCACGGCCTGTTCGAGGATTCGGGCAGCTACGGCGACGCGGTCGTCGCCGACCGGCTGGCACGGACCGTTCTCGGCGCGCTCGCCGGTGCCGCGCTCGGGCTGGCGGGAGCGGTGCTCCAGGCGCTGACCCGCAATCCGCTGGCCGATCCGGGGCTGCTCGGCATCAACGCGGGCGCGTCCGCGGCGGTCGTCACGGCCATCACCTTCTTCGGCGTCACCTCGCTCTCCGGCTATGTGTGGTTCGCGTTCTGCGGAGCCGCGGCGGTCGGGGCACTGGTGTGGTTCCTCGGCGGCAGCCGGGGCGCGACACCCGTGCGCCTGGTGCTCGCCGGCACCGCGATCACCGCCGCGCTGTTCGGTTATCTCCAGGCGGTCATGATCCTCGACGAGGCGGCCCTGGGCAGGATGCGCTTCTGGACGGTCGGATCGCTGTCCTCGGCGAACAGCGCGGTCATCCAGCAGGTGCTGCCGTTCCTGCTGGCCGGCTTCGTGCTGGCGCTGTCGCTCGCCCGGCCGTTGAACGCCATGGCCATGGGCGACGACACCGCCAAGGCCCTCGGCGCCAACCTGAACCGCACGCGAGGGACGGCCATGCTCGCCGCGACCCTGCTGTGCGGGGCCGCGACGGCCGCCTGCGGGCCGATCGTCTTCGTCGGCCTGATGGTGCCGCACGTCGTACGTTCGTTCACCGGACCCGACCTGCGCTGGATCCTGCCGTACGCGGCGGTCCTGTCGCCCGTGCTGCTGCTCGGCGCCGATGTCCTCGGCCGTGTCCTGGCCCGCCCCGCGGAGCTCCAGGTCGGCATCGTCACCGCGATCATCGGCGGCCCGGTGTTCATCTATCTCGTACGACGGCGGAGGACGGCCCAGTTGTGAAGACCAACCGTGCTGTGCGCACCCCGGGCGGCCTCTCGCTCCGGGTGGACGCGCGCGCCCTCGTCGTCGGTGTTCTGCTGCTGCTCGTGGCGCTCACCGCGAGTGTGGTGCTGATCGGCACCGGCGACTTCCCGATATCCGCCGCCGACGTGGTCCGGACCCTGCTGAGCGAGGGCGACCCCGGCCAGGAGTTCATCGTCACCGAACTGCGGCTGCCCCGGGTCCTGGTCGGGCTCCTCGTCGGTGCCTCGCTCGGTCTCGCCGGTGCGCTGTTCCAGTCCATCTCCCGCAATCCGCTGGGCAGTCCGGACGTCCTCGGCCTGGGCCAGGGCGCCACGGCCGGTGCGCTCGTGATGATCGTGCTGTTCTCCGGAACGGCCAACCAGGTCGCCCTCGGCGCCCTGGCCGGCGGACTGGTGACCGGGTTCGCCATCTATGTGCTCGCCTGGAAGCGGGGGGTGCACGGATACCGACTGGTCCTGGTCGGTATCGGTGTCTCCGCGATCGTCACCGCGGTCAACGGCTATCTGCTCACCAAGTCCGACATCGTGGACGCGGCCCGTGCGATCGTCTGGATGACCGGTTCCCTCGACGGCCGTGACTGGGACCAGGTCTGGCCCCTGCTCGCGCTGTGCGTCCTCCTCGTACCGCTGGTTCTCGCCAACTCCCGCGGGCTCAGGATGATGGAGATGGGCGACGACGTGTCGTACGCCCTCGGGGTCCGGGTGGAGCGCGTACGGCTGGTGCTGATGCTGTCCGCGGTCCTGCTCACCGCGTCGGCGACGGCGGCTTCCGGGCCGGTCGGCTTCGTCGCGCTCACCGCGCCGCAGCTCGCCCGGCGTCTGACCCGCTCGCCCGGACCGAACCTCATGCCGTCGATGTGCATGGGCGCGGCGCTGCTGGTGAGCGCCGACTGGATCTCGCAGCGGGCCTTCGGCGCCGAGCAGTTGCCGGTGGGCGTGGTCACCGGTGTGCTCGGCGGTGTCTACCTGCTCTGGCTGCTGGTCACCGAGCGCAAGGCGGGCCGGATATGACGCGAACCCTCCGCGAACCGTCCGCGGACCGGCCGACCCACAGACCGGCGGGCCGAACAACCGAAGGAGCACCGTGAACCGACTGTCCGCCGAGGACGTCACCCTCGCCTACGACCAGCGGGTCATCGCCGAGCAGTTGTCGGTGGAGGTACCGGACCACTCCTTCACCGTGATCGTCGGCCCGAACGCCTGCGGCAAGTCGACGCTCCTGCGGGCGCTGTCGCGGATGCTGAAGCCCGATCGGGGGCGAGTGCTGCTGGACGGCCAGGTCATCCAGTCGATGCCCGCGAAGAAGGTCGCCCGCACCCTCGGACTGCTGCCCCAGTCCTCGATCGCGCCCGACGGGATCACGGTCGCCGACCTGGTGGGGCGCGGCCGGTATCCGCACCAGGGCATCCTGCGCCAGTGGTCCGCCGAGGACGAGCGGGTCGTCCAGGAGTCGATGGCCCGGACCGGCATCGCCGACCTGGGCGAACGCCATGTCGACGAACTCTCCGGCGGACAGCGGCAGCGCGTGTGGATCGCCATGGCGCTCGCCCAGGAGACCCCGCTGCTGCTGCTCGACGAGCCGACGACCTATCTGGACATCCAGCACCAGATCGACGTACTGGACCTGTGCGCGGAACTGCACGAGGAGCAGGGCCGCACCCTCGTCGCCGTCCTGCACGACCTCAACCACGCCGCCCGGTACGCCACCCACCTCATCGCGCTGCGCGACGGGAAGATCATCGCGCAGGGTGCGCCGAAGGAGATCGTCACCGCCGGGCTGGTCGAGCAGGTCTTCGGCCTGAGCTGCCAGGTCATCGACGACCCCGAGACGGGTACGCCCCTGATCGTGCCGGCCGCCCGCAAGGCGCGGACCGCGGCGAAGCAGGGCGCCGGCAAGCAGAACCCGGGCAAGCGGGCCGCGGCCGCGGCGGGAGCTAGAGAAGCTTCCTGAGATGGAACAGGTCGCGCAGACCGGCCTCCAGCTTCACCCGGCCCGCCCCCCAGGCCCTGGCGAAGTGCAGTTCGCCGCCGACCAGGGCCAGCAGGTCGTCCCCCCGCATGGCGAGCCGGACCTGCGCCCGCTCGCGCGGAGGGCCATCCAGCGTCTCGTGCACCTCGATCCGCCCGCCGGTGAGCCGGCCGGCGAAGGTCACGTCCAGGTCGGTGATGTGGCAGCTGACCGAGCGGTCCATCGCCGCCGCCGCGCGGACGTCGCCCTCGGCACGCTGTAGGGAGTCGGACAGTTTGTCGAGCGCGGCACGGCACTCCTCGATCGTGGCCATCGCGGACGACGGTACCCCAACGGTTCGCGGTAGCGTCGGGGCATGAACGACGCAGTACCCACGCCGGGTGGCGCGCCGCGGGCGGAGCACGCCGCACCGACGGTCGACGACGCAGCCCTCCACGCCGCGCCCGAGTACGCCCCCGCCGCCCCCGCGCCCCTGAACGTGCCCCGCACCCCCACCGGCAACGCCGAGGTGGACGCGCGGCTGGAGCGGCTGGCCGACGCCGACCACCTCACCACCGACGGCCATGTCGAGGTGTACGAAGATGTGCACCGGGGGCTGCGCGACGCGCTCACCGCGCTCGACGCCCGCCCGGGACCTCCGGGGCCCCCTCCCACTCCTACGTACCGACAGGGGAGCTGAACCGAACGTGGCAGGAGTCGCACGCCGCCGTCTCGACGCGGAGCTGGTCCGCCGGAAGCTGGCCCGGTCGCGTGAGCACGCCGGCCAGCTGATCGCCGCCGGGCGGGTCAGTGTCGGCAAGACCGTCGCGACCAAGCCCGCCACCCAGGTGGAGACCGCCGCCGCGATCCTCGTCGCCGAGGACGCCGGCGACCCGGACTACGTGTCGCGCGGCGGCCACAAGCTCGCCGGAGCGTTCGAGGCGTTCGTGCCGCAGGGGCTGGTCGTCCGGGGGCGGCGGGCGCTGGACGCCGGTGCCTCGACCGGGGGTTTCACCGACGTCCTGCTCCGGGCCGGGGCCGCCCACGTGGTGGCCGTGGACGTCGGATACGGACAACTCGCCTGGTCTCTCCGCAACGATGAACGCGTCACCGTCAAGGACCGTACGAACGTAAGGGAGTTGACGCTTGAAGCAATCGATGGGGAGCCTGTGGATCTTGTCGTGGGGGATCTGTCCTTCATCCCGCTCGGGCTGGTCCTGCCCGCCCTGAAAGGGTGCGTGCGACCGGACGCCGATCTGGTGATGATGGTCAAGCCGCAGTTCGAGGTGGGCAGGGAGCGGCTGGGCAGCGGCGGCGTCGTACGCAGTCCGCAGCTGCGCGCCGAGGCCGTGCGGGGAGTGGCCGCCAAGGCCTGGGAGCTGGGACTGGGGACGAAGGGCGTGACCGCGAGTCCGCTGCCCGGACCCTCGGGGAATGTCGAGTACTTTCTGTGGCTGCGGGCGGGGGCTTTGGAACTGGACCCGGCCGACGCCGACCGTGCAGTGGCGGAGGGGCCGCGTTGACACCGAACCGAGCTCGTACTGTTTTCCTGCTCGCCCACACCGGACGGCCCGCGGCCATCCGCAGCGCGGAGCTCGTGGTCAAAGGACTGCTGGCCTCCGGACTCGGGGTGCGGGTGCTGGAGGCCGAGGCGCGGGACCTGCCGCTGCCGGACGAGGTGGGGACCGTCAAGGAGGCCACCCCCGAGTGCCTCGACGACTGCGAACTGCTGATCGTGCTCGGCGGTGACGGCACGCTGCTGCGTGGCGCGGAGTTCGCCCGTGCCTCGGGTGTGCCGATGCTCGGCGTGAACCTCGGCAGCGTCGGCTTCCTCGCCGAGGCCGAGCGGGACGACCTCGACAAGGTCGTCGACCGGGTGGTGAGCAAGGCGTACGAGGTCGAGGAACGGATGACCGTCGACGTCGTCGTGCACAAGAACGGCGCCATCGTGCACACGGACTGGGCGCTGAACGAGGCGGCCGTGCAGAAGGTGTCCGCCGAGCGGATGCTGGAGGTCGTGCTGGAGATCGACGGGCGTCCGGTGACCGGATTCGGCTGCGACGGCATCGTGTGCGCCACCCCGACCGGATCGACCGCGTACGCGTTCTCCGCCGGCGGGCCTGTCGTGTGGCCCGAGGTCGAGGCGCTGCTGATGGTGCCGATCAGCGCGCACGCCCTGTTCGCCAAGCCACTGGTGACCTCGCCGGACTCGGTGCTCGCGGTGGAAATGCTGCCGCACGTCCCGCCCGGCGTGCTGTGGTGCGACGGGCGGCGGACCGTGGAACTGCCGGCCGGCGCGCGGGTGGAGGTCCGGCGCGGTGCCGTCCCGGTCCGGCTGGCCCGACTGCACCACGCCTCGTTCACGGACCGGCTGGTGGCGAAGTTCGCGCTGCCGGTCTCGGGATGGCGGGGAGCCCCGCACTAGCACGCGTGTCCCCCCTCCGGTCCGCCTCCGCCCGCGCCCGTCCCGGGGCACCGGGACCCGCGCTGGACGTGGTCCCGGTCATGGGTGCACACCTGCCGCGTTCCCGTACGGGCGGGGTGGCGTCGGACAGCGCGAGAAAAACCTCGTAAGGTCTGGGACGTGTTGGAGGAGATGCGGATACGGTCGCTCGGAGTCATCGACGACGCCGTGGTCGAGCTGTCACCCGGCTTCACCGCCGTCACCGGTGAGACGGGCGCGGGCAAGACCATGGTGGTCACCAGCCTCGGGCTGCTGCTGGGTGGAAGGGCGGACGCGGCCCTGGTGCGGATCGGGGCCAGAAGCGCGGTCGTCGAGGGGCGGATCGCCGTGCCCGAGGGCGCCGCGGCCGCCGCACGCGCGGGAGAGGCCGGAGCCGAGCTCGACGACGGGGCGCTGCTGATCAGCCGTACCGTTTCCGCCGAGGGGCGCTCCCGGGCCCACCTCGGCGGGCGGAGCGTGCCCGTCGGGCTGCTCGCCGAACTCGCCGACGACCTGGTGGCCGTGCACGGGCAGACCGACCAGCAGGGGCTGCTGAAGCAGTCCCGGCAGCGGCAGGCGCTCGACCGGTACGCGGGGGACGCGGTCGCCGGACCGCTCGCCAGGTACACGAAGGCGTACAAGCGGCTGAGGGCCGTCGCCACGGAACTCGAGGAGATCACCACCCGCGCGCGTGAACGGGCCCAGGAAGCCGACCTGCTGCGCTTCGGGCTCGACGAGATCGCCGCTGTGGAGCCCCGCGCCGGAGAGGACGTGGAACTGGCCGAGGAGGCCGAGCGGCTCGGGCACGCCGAGGCCCTGGCGTCCGCCGCGTCCGCCGCGCACGCCGCTCTCGCCGGCAATCCGGAGGACCCCGAGGGCGTCGACGCGGGAACACTCGTCGCGGGCGCCCAGCGGGCCCTGGAGGCCGTCCGGGCGCACGATCCGGAGCTGGCCGCGCTCACCGACCGGATCGGCGAGGTCGGCATCCTGCTGCGTGACGTCGCCGGGGACCTCGCCGGGTACGCCGACGACCTGGACGCCGATCCGCTGCGGCTGGCGGCGGTGGAGGAACGCCGGGCCGCGCTCACCGGGCTCACCCGCAAGTACGGCCCGGACATCGCCTCCGTGCTGGCCTGGGCCGAGGAGAGCGCCGCGCGCCTCACCGACCTGGAGGGCGACGACGAGCGGATCGGGGAACTCACCGCCGAACGCGACGACCTGCGCACCGAACTGGGCGGGCTGGCGCAGACGCTCTCCCAGGCGCGTACCGAGGCCGCGGAGCGCTTCGCGGCCGCCGTCACCGCTGAGCTGGCGTCCCTCGCCATGCCCCACGCGCGCGTGTCGTTCGACATCCGGCAGACGGAGGACCCGGACGGCGTCGAGGTCGGCGGGCGCACGGTCGCCCACGGGCCGTCGGGCGCCGACGAGGTCGAGCTGCTGCTCGCCCCGCACCCCGGGGCGCCGCCCCGGCCCATCGCCAAGGGCGCGTCCGGCGGTGAACTGTCGCGCGTGATGCTGGCCGTGGAGGTCGTGTTCGCCGGGACGGACCCGGTGCCGACGTACCTGTTCGACGAGGTCGACGCCGGTGTCGGCGGCAAGGCGGCCGTCGAGATCGGGCGGCGGCTCGCCAAACTGGCGAAGAGCGCCCAGGTCGTGGTCGTCACCCATCTGCCGCAGGTGGCCGCCTTCGCGGACCGGCAGCTGCTGGTGGCGAAGACGAACGACGGGACGGTCACCCGGTCCGGTGTGAAGGTGCTCGAAGGGGAGGACCGGATCCGGGAACTGTCGCGGATGCTGGCCGGCCAGGAGGACTCGGAAACGGCCCGCGCCCATGCGGAGGAACTCCTGGAGACGGCCCGCGCGGACGGCTGAAAGGCGGCTCGAGGCCGTCGGCTCGGTCATCCACCGGGCTGTCGGCCGGCAGGACGTACTTCGTCACTCGTACGGGTGGCGTTTGCGTCCGCTCCGCTGCGGGCGGCCGCTCCGGTCGTTGCCGGAATTCCCCTGCCTCCTGGCATGCTTGGCCGAGCACGCGTAGGAGACCGTGCGGTACATCCACTCCGCACGGTCCTTCTGTACGTTCTTCGGGACCACCCGACCCGAACCAGGAGCTCGGCCACGTGACCCCCGTGAGCAGCCACCCGCCGCACGGCCAGTCGCCGCTGCGCACCGTGCAGGTGCTGGGCGGCGG
The DNA here is from genome assembly GCF_042717095.1 of Streptomyces sp. NPDC058632. NCBI lineage: Bacteria > Bacillati > Actinomycetota > Actinomycetes > Kitasatosporales > Streptomycetaceae > Streptomyces > Streptomyces sp. NPDC058632. The sequence goes on from NZ_JBHXQZ010000091.1 coordinate 11,450, forward strand.
CAACGCCGCGGCCGGCACCCACGTGCGCTCGCTGGCCGCGGGGCTCGTCGCACGGGGCGTGCGGGTCACGGTGTGCGCCCCCGCCGAGGCCGAGCGCACCTACGACTTCACCGGGGCCGGCGCCGACCATGTGCACGTGCCGCGCAGCAGCGACCCCGGCTCGGTGGCCGCGCTGCGGGCGGCGTGCGCGGACGCCGACCTGGTGCACGCGCACGGCCTGCACGCCTCCTTCCGGACCGTGCTCGCCCTCGGTGGCCGGAGCACCCCGCTGACCGTCACCTGGCACGACCGGGCACACGCCGACGGCGCCCGCGCGCACGTCCTGCGGCTGATGGAGCGGCGGGTCGTCAGGGCGGCCACCGTGGTGCTCGGAACCACCTCCGCCCTGGTCGACCGGGCACGCCGGACCGGAGCGCGGGACGCGCGGCTGGCGGCCGTCGCCCTCCCCGGGCCGCGCACCGCCCCGAAGAGGCGGGACCCGGACGGGTCGCGGCCCAAACTCCTGGCCGAACTCGGCGCCATCGGCCGCCCGTTGCTGATCGCCGTCGGCGCCCTCGAACGCAACCGCGGCCACCACACGCTGCTCGACGCCACGCACGGATGGCGCCGCCTCGACCCCCAGCCGCTGGTCGCCGTCGCGGGGGAGGGGCCGCTGCGCGGTGAACTCCAGCGCCGGATCACGGACGAGGACCTGCCGGTCCGGCTCGTCGGACGGCGCGACGACATCACCGAGCTGCTGGAGGCCGCCGACCTCGCGCTGCTGCCGAGCCGGTGGGAGGGGCGTTCCGTCCTCGCCCAGCAGGCCCTCCACGCGCGCGTGCCACTCGTCGCGGCCGACACCGGCGGCATCCCCGAACTCGTCGGCGACGCCGCCGAACTCGTCCCCTACCGCAACGCGCGTGCCCTCGCCGACGCCGTCGTACGGCTGCTCGGCGACCCCGGACGTCAGGACGAACTCCGGACCAAGGGCGCCCGGCAGGCGGCCGGATGGCCGACGGAGGACGAGGCGGTGGCCCAGGTCCTCAGCGTCTACGACGAGTTGACGCAGCCGCGGCCGCTGACCTGACCTGATCTGACGAGCTGAAACCGCGGGCGCGGGCTCGAACCCAAACTCGAACCCGCGCCCGCGCCCGACAGGCTCAGCCCCCGTACGCGCCCGAGGCCGTCAGACGCAGGGCCGTGTCGATGAGGGGGACGTGGCTGAAGGCCTGCGGGAAGTTGCCGACCTGACGCTGCCCGACCGGGTCCCACTCCTCGGCGAGCAGGCCCAGGTCGTTGCGCAGGGAGAGCAGCTTCTCGAACAGCCTGCGGGCCTCGTCCACCCGGCCGATCATCGCCAGGTCGTCGGCCATCCAGAACGAGCAGGCGAGGAACGCGCCCTCGTCGCCCGGCAGTCCGTCGACGCCTTCGTCCGCACCCTCCGTCGGGTAGCGCAGGATGAAGCCGTCCGGTGTGGACAGCTCGCGCTGGATCGCCTCGATGGTGCCGATCACCCGCTTGTCGTCCGGCGGCAGGAAACCCATCTGCGGGATCAGCAGCAGCGAGGCGTCCAGCTCCCTCGAGCCGTACGACTGCGTGAACGTGTTGCGTTCCTTGTCATAGCCCCTCTCGCACACGTCCCGGTGGATGTCGTCGCGCAGCCCCTTCCACCGCTCCAGGGGGCCGTCCGCGTCGCCGGACTCGATGAGCTTGATGGTGCGGTCGACGGCGACCCACGCCATCACCTTGGAGTGCACGAAGTGCCGGCGCGGGCCGCGGACCTCCCAGATGCCCTCGTCCGGCTCCTGCCAGTGCTTCTCCAGGTAGCGGATCAGCTTCAGCTGGAGCAGGGACGCGTAGTCGTTGCGGGCCAGACCCGTCATGTGGGCCAGGTGCAGGGCCTCGGTGACCTCGCCGTACACATCCAGCTGGAGCTGGTGCGCCGCGCCGTTGCCCACCCGGACCGGGGCCGAGTTCTCGTAGCCGGGCAGCCAGTCCAGCTCCGCCTCGCCGAGCTCGCGCTCACCGGCGATGCCGTACATGATCTGCAGGTTCTCCGGGTCGCCCGCCACCGCGCGCAGCAGCCACTCGCGCCAGGCGCGGGCCTCCTCGCGATAACCGGTGCGCAGCAGCGAGGACAGGGTGATCGCCGCGTCCCGCAGCCAGGTGTAGCGGTAGTCCCAGTTGCGGACGCCGCCGATGTCCTCCGGCAGGGAGGTGGTGGGCGCGGCGACGATGCCGCCGGTCGGGGCGTAGGTGAGGGCCTTCAGCGTGATCAGGGAACGGACCACGGCCTCGCGGTAGGGGCCGTGGTACGTACAGTGCTCCACCCACTCACGCCAGAAGTCCTCCGTCGCCTCCAGCGACTGCTCCGGCTCCGGCAGCGCAGGCGGCTCCTTGTGCGAGGGCTGCCACGACACCGTGAACGCGATCCGGTCACCCGGTGCCACCGTGAAGTCCGAGTAGGTCGTCAGCGACTTGCCGTACGTGTCGGCGGGTGTGTCGAACCACACCGAGTCCGGCCCCGCGACGGCGACCGTGCGCCCCTCATGCTTGTGCACCCACGGCACCACCCGGCCGTAGGAGAAACGCATCCGGAGGGTGGAGCGCATCGGCACGCGGCCCGAGACGCCCTCCACGATGCGGATGAGCTGCGGCGCGCCGTCGCGCGGGGGCATGAAATCGGTCACCCGGACCGTGCCGCGCCCGGTGTCCCACTCGGACTCCAGGATCAGCGAGTCGCCGCGGTAGCGGCGCCGGGTCGCGGCCGGCGGCGGGGCGTCGGGGGAGTGCGCCGGGCCGATCCGCCAGAAGCCGTGATCTTCGGTGCCCAGCAGGCCGGCGAAGATGGCGTGCGAGTCGAAGCGGGGCAGGCACAGCCAGTCGACTGTGCCGTCCCGGCAGACCAGGGCAGCGGTCTGCATGTCTCCGATGAGTGCGTAATCTTCGATGCGCCCGGCCACGTGCAACTCCAGTCGAACGGCCACGTCACCCCACTAGGGGCTTGTCGCTGGTGCGGTTAAGGGGTTGGTCAGATATGTCATGCGTCGTTGAGTGATGAAGCAAAGCAGTCACTCAGCCGCGAATGCAAAGCGCCCATTGTTGTTCAACGAACTGACGAGCTTGCGTTGTTCCGGTGTGACGGGCGGGGGTGGTGCCGTTCGGCCGGCCGGGCTCGGCAGCGGGTGTCCGAGCAGGATACGACGCACGTAGACGGTCTGTGTGCCGCTCCGGGCAACGCACATCCGCCGAACGGGTGAGCAAGAGGTGAGAGACCTGTAACAGGTCACGGAGATGTGCCCGCGCATGTACGGAGCGTGCCCGGACGGCATCGCCCCGCAGCGCTGATACGCTGGTAGCCCGTGGACCGGTGGGCCCCTTCCCGGAGGGGAAATCCGAAAAGGGCACCCCCGAACCGCAGCGACGGCGCCGTCGGAGTTTTCCGGCGGACAGCCGCCCCGCACCCCCAGACCGCGACCACGGGAGCCCCCTCTTGGCCATGCCAAAATCCACGACGACCAAGCACATCTTCGTCACCGGGGGTGTCGCCTCCTCGCTCGGCAAGGGTCTGACGGCCTCCAGCCTCGGCATGCTGCTCAAGGCCCGCGGTCTGCGTGTCGTCATGCAGAAGCTCGACCCGTATCTCAACGTCGACCCGGGCACGATGAACCCCTTCCAGCACGGTGAGGTCTTCGTCACCAACGACGGTGCCGAGACCGACCTGGACATCGGGCACTACGAGCGCTTCCTCGACCGCGACCTGGACGGTTCCGCCAACGTCACCACGGGCCAGGTCTACTCCACCGTGATCGCCAAGGAGCGGCGCGGCGAGTACCTGGGCGACACCGTGCAGGTCATCCCGCACATCACCAACGAGATCAAGCACCGCATCCGCCGCATGGCGACGGACGAGGTCGACGTCGTGATCACCGAGGTCGGCGGCACGGTCGGCGACATCGAGTCGCTGCCGTTCCTGGAGACCGTCCGCCAGGTGCGGCACGAGGTCGGCCGCGACAACGTGTTCGTCGTCCATATCTCGCTCCTGCCCTACATCGGTCCCTCGGGTGAGCTGAAGACGAAGCCCACGCAGCACTCGGTCGCGGCGCTGCGCAACATCGGTATCCAGCCGGACGCGATCGTGTTGCGCTGCGACCGCGAGGTGCCGACCGCGATCAAGCGGAAGATCTCGCTGATGTGCGACGTCGACGAGGCCGCCGTGGTCGCCTGCCCCGACGCCCGCTCGATCTACGACATCCCCAAGGTCCTGCACACCGAGGGCCTGGACGCCTACGTCGTGCGCAAGCTGGACCTGCCCTTCCGGGACGTGGACTGGACGACCTGGGACGACCTGCTCGACCGGGTCCACAACCCCGCCCACGAGATCACCCTCGCCCTGGTCGGCAAGTACATCGACCTGCCCGACGCCTACCTCTCGGTCACCGAGGCGCTGCGCGCGGGCGGCTTCGCCAACCGGGCCCGGGTGAAGATCAAGTGGGTCACCTCCGACGACTGCAAGACCGCGGCCGGCGCCCAGGCACAGCTCGGGAACGTCGACGCCATCTGCATCCCCGGCGGCTTCGGGGACCGCGGGGTGCTCGGCAAGGTCGGCGCGATCCGCTACGCGCGCGAGAACCGGATTCCGCTGCTCGGTCTCTGTCTCGGCCTGCAGTGCATCGTGATCGACGCGGCCCGCAACCTCGCGGACATCTCCGACGCCAACTCCACCGAGTTCGACCCGGCCACCTCCCACCCGGTCATCTCCACCATGGCCGAACAGCTCGACATCGTCGCCGGTGACGGCGACATGGGCGGCACGATGCGGCTCGGCATGTACCCGGCCAAGCTGGCCGAGGGCTCGATCGTGCGCGAGGTGTACGACGGCAAGGAGTACGTCGAGGAGCGCCACCGGCACCGCTACGAGGTGAACAACGCCTACCGCGCGGAGCTGGAGAAGAAGGCCGGCATCGTCTTCTCCGGCACCTCCCCGGACGGCAAGCTCGTCGAGTACGTCGAGTACCCGCGCGAGGTCCACCCGTACCTGGTCGCGACCCAGGCGCACCCGGAGCTGCGCTCGCGTCCGACGCGTCCGCACCCGCTGTTCGCGGGCCTCGTCAAGGCCGCGGTCGAGCGGAAGATCTCGAAGTAGCACACCGGTTGTACGGTTGCCGGGGCGCGAAACCCTCAATCGGGGCGCGCCCCGGCCGCCGCCGCGCGCCCGTACGCCTGTACGTCTGGGAAGGACCGCAATGACCGGAACGACGATCAAGGACACCCCGGAGGAGTGGGAGGTCCGGGCGACCAGGACCCCCTTCGTCGGCAACAAGACCTCCGTGCGCACCGACGACGTGGTCATGCCCGACGGGACCGTGGTCCACCGCGACTACCAGGTCCACCCCGGGTCCGTCGCCGTCCTCGCCCTCGACGACGCCGACCGTGTCCTGGTACTGCGCCAGTACCGCCACCCCGTGCGCCACAAGCTGTGGGAGATCCCGGCCGGCCTGCTCGACGTCCCCGGCGAGAACCCGCTGCACGCCGCCCAGCGGGAGCTGCACGAGGAGGCGCACGTCAAGGCCGAGGACTGGAGGGTGCTGACCGACGTCTACACCACCGCCGGCGGCTGCGACGAGGCCGTACGGATCTTCCTGGCCCGGGGCCTGTCCGAGGCCGAGGGCGACCGCTTCGAGGTCGAGGACGAAGAGGCGGACATGGAACTGGCCAGGGTGCCCGTCGCGGACCTGGTCCGCGGGGTGCTGGCCGGCGAACTGCACAACAACTGCCTGGTGGTGGGCGTGCTGTCGCTCGTCGCCGCGCGGGACCACGACGGGCTCGACGCGCTGCGTCCGGCCGGGGCGCCGTGGCCTGCCCGTCCGTTCGACGCCTGAACCACCCCGGCCCCCGGCACACCTCTCGCGATGTGACCATCGGCTGATCCGATCGAGGGACGCATCCGCCGTGCTCCACACGGAACGTAGCAGAGCGTGAACTAGGCTCTGAAAAACGCCCGATCCGGAGTCCCGGCGGGCTTGCGCGTGCGGTGGGACGGGAGTGTGGCCCGTGACGGATCAGGCGGTGGACACAGACGGTGTGCGGCTCTCCCCGGACGGTTCCATGGAGGCCCGATTCCTGGGCCGCACCCGGGAGTTGAAGGAACTCCGGGCCGACATCGAGCGCGCCGGACTCGACACCCTCTCCGGCCGCAAGGCCCCCCGCGCCCGTGTGCTGCTCATCGCCGGCCGACCCGGATCCGGCCGGACGACGCTCGGTGAGGAACTCGTCCGCCAGGTCGCCGACCGCTACCCCGACGGAGTGCTGCGCGCCCGGCTCAGCGAGACCGACGGCACGCGCGTGCCCGTCGAGCGCTCCGCGCGGGAGCTGCTCGACGGGCTCGAGGTGCCCGCCCCGGCCGGCGCCGCCGAGGACGATCTCGTCGAGGCGCTGCGGACCGCCCTGGCCGGCCGCCGGACGCTGCTCCTGCTGGACGACGCGGCCGACGCCGAGCAGGTCGACGCCCTGCTGCCGGACAACCCCCAGTGCCTGCTGGTCGCTGTCTCCCAGGGGCCGCTGACCGGCATCAGTGACGTCCGCCCCTGCACCCTCGGCGGCCTCGACACCAAGTCCGGCGTGGAACTGCTGTCCCGGATCGCCGGCTCGGTCCGCATCACCGTCGACCCGCGGGCCGCGGAGGACCTGGCCGAGCAGTGCCAGGGGGAGCCCGCCGCCCTGGTCCTCGCCGGCGGCTGGCTCGCCGCCCGGCCCAAGGCCGCCGTCGCCGACCTCGCCCGGCACCTGCACGCCGGGGCGGGCGAGGGCACCGCGACCGGCCGTGTCCTCCGGCTGGTCCACGACGCGCTGCCCGCCCCCACCGCCCGGATACTGCGTCTGCTGAGCCTCGCCCCGGCCGGCCTGGCCGACCCGCACACCGCCTCCGCGCTCGCCGGCTGCACGGTGAGCAGCGCGCGCGCCACCCTGGACGACTTCGTCTCCGTGGGCCTGCTGCACCCCGTGGGGACCTCGCTGCCGCAGTACGAGGTGCCCGGCTGCCTGCACCCCCTGCTGAAGGGCCTCGCCGAGGCCCACGAGCGGCCCGGTGAGCTCCAGCTGGCCCGCGCCCGCATGCTGGAGCGGACCGTGCGGCTGCTCCAGTCGTGCAGGGCCATCACCGAGACCGACAGCCCCCAGGCACGCGAGAAACTCCTCGGGACGCCGAGTTCCCTGCGCTTTTCCAGCCCCCGCGACGCCGCCGACTGGCTGCGCGTCCGCCGGCCCGCCCTGCTGGCCTCGGCCCGCCTCGCGGTCGCCGACGGGACGCTGGACACCCTGGCCCGCCGTCTCATGTCCCAACTGGTGCGCGCCATGGTGGCCCACTTCGGCACCCAGACCGCCGCCGGCGACCTCTACGGCATCCACCACCTGGTTCTCGATGTGGCCGAGCGCCGGAGACTGCCCCGCGAGCAGGCCGCGGCCCTGCTGAACCTCGGCGACCTCGACGCCCGTACCGGCCGCACGGCCGACGCGCTGGCGCGGTACCGGGCCGCGCTGGACGCCGGCCGCGCGGCGAACGATTCCTACGCGACCGGCCGCGCGACGGAATCCGTGGGGGGCGCCCATCTGGAGCTCGGTGACTTCGACCGGGCCGCCGACTGGTTCGGCCGGGCCCTGGCCGAGCGGCTCGCCCGGGGAGAGCGCGCGGACGCCGCCCGCCTGTACGGCCGGATCGCCGCCGCCCACACCTATGCCGGCCGCTACGGCGAGGCGCTGCGGAACTGGCGGGCGGCGGTCGCCGGGCACCGCAAGAACGGTGATGTGGCCGCCCAGGCGCGGGCGTTGAGCGAACTGGCCCGGGTCCAGGAGTACGCCGGCCGCCCCGAGGAGTCGCTGCGTACCTGCCGGGAGGCGGTGGAGTGGGCCCGGCGGGCCGAGGACACCCGGCTGCAGGCCGCGCTGCACCTGCGGCTCGCCGACACCTTCGGCCATCTCGGCGACCCCGCGTCGGCCGCGCTGCACCGGAGCTCGGCGGAGCGGATGCTGGAAGAAGAGGCCCAGGAGCTTGGAACCGACCCGAAACACTCAGGCGACACCTACGAAATCCGCAGCCTCCCTGCGGAAGATTGATGCTTTGTAAGGCTGTACAGCGGGAACACCTTCATTAAGATGGCCTTGCCGCACCGTCTCTGCGGTCTCTCCCGGTGTGCACGCGTGTGCCCGGGTATGTGTAGGAATACCTCATACCCTCCGAACCAAGGACCGTGATCGACGTGAAGGTCGGCATCCCCCGCGAAGTCAAGAACAACGAGTTCCGGGTGGCCATCACCCCGGCCGGCGTGCACGAGCTGGTGCGCCACGGCCACCAGGTCGTCATCGAGCGCGGCGCCGGCGTGGGCTCCTCGATCCCGGACGGCGAGTACATCGCCGCGGGCGGGCGGATACTGGACACCGCCGACGAGGTGTGGGCCGCCGCCGATCTGCTGCTGAAGGTCAAGGAGCCCGTCGCCGAGGAGTACCGCCGGCTGCGCAAGGACCAGACGCTCTTCACCTACCTGCACCTGGCCGCCTCCAGGGAGTGCACGGACGCCCTCCTGGCCTCCGGCACCACCGCCATCGCCTACGAGACCGTCGAGCTGCCCGGCCGCGCGCTGCCGCTGCTCGCCCCGATGTCCGAGGTCGCGGGCCGGCTGTCCGCCCAGGTCGGCGCCTACCACCTGATGCGGGCCGGCGGCGGCCGCGGCGTGCTGCCCGGCGGGGTCCCCGGCGTGCCGGCCGGCCGTGCCGTCGTCATCGGCGGAGGCGTCTCCGGCTGGAGCGCCGCGCAGATCGCCGTCGGCATGGGCTTCCACGTGACCCTGCTCGACAAGGACATCAACAAGCTCCGGGAGGCGGACCGGGTCTTCGGCACGAAGATCCAGACGGTCGTCTCCAACGCCTTCGAGCTGGAGAAGGCCTGCCTCGAGGCCGACCTCGTCATCGGCGCGGTGCTGATCCCCGGCGCCAAGGCGCCGAAGCTGGTCACCAACGACCTCGTCTCGCGGATGAAGAGCGGCAGTGTCCTTGTCGACATCGCGATCGACCAGGGCGGCTGCTTCGAGGACTCCCACCCGACCACGCACGCCGAGCCGGTCTTCACGGTCCACGAATCGGTCTTCTACTGCGTCGCCAACATGCCCGGCGCCGTGCCCAACACCTCCACCTACGCGCTCACCAACGCCACGCTGCCGTACATCGTCGAACTCGCGAACCGCGGCTGGGTGGAGGCGCTGCGCCGCGACCCCGCCCTCGCCAAGGGCCTCAACACGCATGACGGCAAGGTCGTCTACCAGGAGGTCGCCGAAGCGCACGGCCTGGACCACGTCGAACTCGCCGAGCTGCTCGGCTGACCGGCCGCGCCACCCGCCCCGACCCGACGCCCGGAAGTGTCTTCCGGGCGTTAAGTCGACCAAGTCGCCGCTCACCGAAGGAGATACGTCAACTTCGTTCGTCAACGGCGCGCACCCGGACCCACCTTGCCCGTCGGGCGCGACGAGATGTGTGTATGGTCACTTCACGAATCCGGGGCGACTCGCCTCGAACGTCACCCTTCCGCCGATTCGCACACCGGTGAAACCTGCCGTACGACGGTCGTACGCCCTTGACAGAGGGATGTTTCATTGTCGACACATCGAGCCGGGTCCGGCGGATTGTGTTGCTGCGGACCGCCGACACGCCATAGAGTCGCCAACCGTCGGCATGATGCCACGCTGACCTGTCTAGAAGTTTCCTGGTCGCCAAGGAGGTAAGACGACTTGTGAATGAGTCGACATTTACTCCCGGGGGTGGTCACCCAGGAATGACTGCACGGGACCGGGGTTCCGCGGGGTTCGCTCCTGTCGGCTCCGTCGCCGTGCGCACCTTCGCAGCCCATCAGATCCAGCAGGCGACTCCCACTGCACACCAGAGCATGGATGGCCATCACGTGAACGCCATGGCCGGCGACGGAAGTGGCGCGCCCCACAACCAATTCGCCGACTACGACGAACTGCCCGAGGGGCACTTCTACGATCCCGACGCCGAGTACGAGCCGGATCCCGAGTACGCGGCCACCCTCGCGCCCGACGCGGCCCGTCAGCGCCGTGAGCGCGTCGGCCCGACCGGACGCCCGCTGCCGTACTTCCCCATCCCGGGCCCGCTGACCGACCACGGCCCCGCGAAGATCATCGCGATGTGCAACCAGAAGGGCGGCGTCGGCAAGACCACGTCGACCATCAACCTGGGTGCCGCGCTCGCGGAGTACGGACGCCGGGTGCTGCTCGTCGACTTCGACCCGCAGGGCGCTCTGTCGGTCGGACTCGGCGTCAACCCGATGGAACTCGACCTCACCGTCTACAACCTGCTCATGGAGCGGGGCATGGCGGCCGACGAGGTGCTGCTGAAGACGGCGGTCCCCAACATGGACCTGCTGCCCAGCAACATCGACCTGTCGGCGGCCGAGGTCCAGCTGGTCTCCGAGGTCGCCCGCGAGTCGACCCTGCAGCGCGCGCTGAAGCCGCTCCTGGACGACTACGACTACATCGTGATCGACTGTCAGCCCTCGCTCGGCCTGCTCACGGTCAACGCGCTGACGGCCGCGCACAAGGTGATCGTGCCGCTGGAGTGCGAGTTCTTCGCGCTGCGCGGTGTGGCCCTGCTGACCGAGACCATCGAGAAGGTCCAGGAGCGGCTCAACCCCGAGCTGGAGCTCGACGGGATCCTCGCCACGATGTACGACTCGCGCACGGTGCACAGCCGTGAGGTGCTCGCGCGGGTCGTCGAGGCCTTCGACGACCACGTCTACCACACGGTCATCGGGCGTACGGTCCGCTTCCCGGAGACCACCGTCGCCGGCGAGCCGATCACCACGTACGCGTCCAACTCCGTCGGTGCCGCAGCCTATCGCCAGCTTGCCAGGGAGGTGCTCGCCCGGTGTCACGCCGAGTGAGTCTGCCGGGGGCCGACGAACTCTTCCGTACGACAGGGGGTATGGCGCTCCAGGCATCCACGCCCAGGCGCCAGGCGGGCGGTGAGGCCCGGGTCCCCGCTCCCGCGGGGGAGGGCGACGCGGCCGCGGCCCAGGAGGACACTCCGCAGTCGGTGCCCGCGCAGGGCGGTGACGGAGAGGGCGCCGAGCACGTCGCCACGGACGCGGAGCCGGCCGAAACGGGCGAGTCCCGCAGCCGCGCCGCGCCGGAACGCTCCGCGCGACGGCAGGGGGCGCCGGAGGGGCCGGCCGCGGAGACGGCCCCGCGCAAGCGCGGAAGAGCGGCGGCCCGGCGGCCCAGCGGCCGCGAGCGGCACGACGAGAAGATCACGGTGTACGTGTCCGCCGAGGAGCTCATGGACCTCGAGCACGCCCGTCTGGTGCTCCGGGGCGAGCACGGACTGGCCGTCGACCGGGGCAGGATCGTCCGCGAGGCGGTCGCCGTGGTCCTCGCCGACCTGGAATCCCGCGGAGACGCCAGCATCCTCGTACGACGCCTGCGTGGACGGTAGCGGTAGCCTGCGGAGGCCATGACCTCGAACGACACCCCCGCCACCGGCCGCGGCCCGCAGCCCGGCCGCCGTCGCGCGCTGGGGCGGGGACCGGGCGCGGCGCCGCCGGCCCCGCACCCCGTGGACGCGGGAGTGGAGGCGCGCCACGCTGACCCCGCTGATACGGAGGGGAAGGCGGCGGCCGGCACCGAGCGCGCGATGGTGCCTGCGGAGGAACCGCGAGCGGAGGAGGCGGGGCCTGCGGCCGTGCCTCCCGCCGCGGTTCAGGCTCCGGCTGCCGCACGGACCCCGGCTTCCGCGCCGACCCGGGCTCCCGCACCGGCCGACGGAGCCGAAGCGGCCGAGGAGAAGGACGACGGCCGGTTCAAGGTCCGGTTGTCGAACTTCGAAGGACCTTTCGACCTGCTGCTTCAGCTGATCTCGAAGCACAAGCTGGACGTCACCGAGGTCGCGCTGTCCAAGGTGACCGACGAGTTCATGGCGTACATCCGGGCGCTGGGACCGGACTGGGACCTGGACGAGACGACCGAGTTCCTGGTCGTCGCGGCCACGCTGCTCGATCTCAAGGCGGCCCGCCTGCTGCCCGCCGCCGAGGTGGAGGACGAGGCGGACCTGGCCCTGCTGGAGGCACGGGACCTGCTGTTCGCCCGCCTGCTCCAGTACCGCGCGTACAAGCGGATCGCGGAGATCTTCAGCCGGCGGCTGGACGAGGAGGCCCGGCGCCACCCCCGTACGGTGGGGCTCGAGCCGCGGCACGCCGAGCTGCTGCCCGAGGTCGTCATCAGCATCGGCGCGGAGGGGTTCGCGAAGCTCGCCGTCAAGGCGATGCAGCCCAGGCCCAAACCGCAGGTGTACGTCGACCACATCCACGCGCCGCTGGTCAGCGTGCAGGAGCAGGCCGGGATCGTGGTCGCGCGGCTGAGGGAGCTCGGCGAGGCCAGTTTCCGGGCCCTGACCGAGGACACGGACGACACGCTGACCGTCGTCGCCCGGTTCCTCGCGCTCCTGGAGCTGTACCGGGAGAAGGCCGTCGCCCTCGACCAGGAGACCGCGCTCGGCGAGCTGACCGTGCGCTGGACCGGTGGTGACGGGGATGCCGCCCCCACGGTCACCGACGAGTTCGACCGACCGCCGGAGCCACCGGAAGAGCCGCCGAAGGAGCCGCAGGAGAAGAGAGGGGCGAGCAGGACGTGAGTGAGGACACAGCCGGTGTTCCCGCAGGGCCGCACACCGTCGCGGACCTCGGCCTCAGGCCCGCGCTGGAGGCGGTTCTCATGGTCGTGGACGAGCCCGTGACCGAGGAGCACCTGGCGAAGATCCTGGAGCGGCCCAAGCGGCAGGTCGCGGACGCGCTCCGCGCGCTGGCCGACGAGTACACCGTCCAGGGACGCGGCTTCGAGCTGCGGCTCGTCGCCGGCGGCTGGCGTTTCTACAGCCGTCCCGAGTACGCCGCGGCCGTCGAGGGCTTCGTCCTGGACGGCCAGCAGGCCCGGCTCACCCAGGCCGCCCTGGAGACCCTCGCCGTGGTCGCCTACCGCCAGCCGGTCAGCCGCAGCAGGGTCTCCGCCGTGCGCGGAGTGAACTGTGACGGGGTCATGCGCACCCTCCTGCAGCGCGGTCTGGTCGAGGAGGCGGGCACGGAACCCGAAACAGGTGCGATCCTGTACACGACGACGAACTACTTCCTGGAGCGGATGGGCCTGCGCGGTCTGGACGAGCTCCCGGAGCTCGCGCCCTTCCTCCCCGAGGCGGAGGCGATCGAGGCCGAGACCCAGGAAGCCGTACCGTCGTTCGATCCGGACGCCCCGGACCCGGACGACGGTCCATCCGACGAACACGCCTAAAACGACAACGACGGAAATGTGATGCGAAGCAGCGGCAGCGGCAGCGGCAAGAGCGGCGGACGCGGTAACCCCCGCGGTTCCGGCGGCAACAGGGACCAGAAGCAGGAGCAGGGGCGCCCCCGCAAGCCCCGCCCCGAGGAGCGCCGCTACGACGTGGGACCCGGGGCCACCAAGGAGGGCCCGAAGTCCGGCCGCACCGGCGCCAAGCCGTCCGGCGGCTCCTCCCAGGGCTCCCGGTCCGGGCAGAAGGGCGGCGGGGGCCGTACCGTTCCGGGCCGCTCGCGCGAGTACGAGACGCGGATCGAGGAGCGCAACCGCGACCGGTACGCGGAGAAGAAGGACGTCAGGCTCCCGAAGACCTTCCCGGGCGCCGAGCAGGAGGGTGAGCGGCTGCAGAAGGTCCTCGCCCGCGCGGGGTACGGTTCCCGGCGCGCCTGCGAGGAGCTGATCGAGCAGGCGCGGGTCGAGATCAACGGCGAGATCGTGCTGGAGCAGGGTCGCCGGGTCGACCCGGAGAAGGACGAGGTCAAGGTGGACGGGCTGACCGTCGCCACCCAGTCCTACCAGTTCTTCTCGCTGAACAAGCCCGCCGGTGTCGTCTCCACCATGGAGGACCCCGAGGGACGTCAGTGCCTCGGTGACTACGTCACCAACCGTGAGACCCGGCTGTTCCACGTCGGCCGGCTCGACACCGAGACCGAGGGCGTCATCCTGCTCACCAACCACGGTGAGCTGGCGCACCGGCTGACCCACCCGCGGTACGGGGTGAGGAAGACCTACCTCGCGCACATCGTCGGACCGATCCCGCGCGATCTGGGCAAGCGGCTGAAGGACGGCATCCAGCTGGAGGACGGCTACGCGCGTGCGGACCACTTCCGTGTCGTCGAGCAGACCGGCAAGAACTACCTCGTCGAGGTGACCCTGCACGAGGGCCGCAAGCACATCGTGCGCCGCATGCTCGCCGAGGCGGGCTTCCCTGTCGACAAGCTGGTGCGCACCGGCTTCGGGCCGATCAATCTGGGCGACCAGAAGTCGGGCTGGCTGCGCCGGCTGTCGAACACCGAGGTCGGCATGCTGATGCAGGAAGTCGAGCTCTAAGGGCTTGTGAGCGACCCGCACCCCCTTTATAGTCAAGGTGACTATAAAGGGGGTGCGGGTCATGGACGGCTACGACAAGTACGCCTACGAGCCCTTCGCGGTCACCGTCGACCTCGCTGTTCTCACGCTCCGCGAGGGCGTGCTGCACGTCCTGCTCGTCGAGCGCGGTGAGGAGCCGTACGCGGGCCGCTGGGCGCTGCCGGGCGGGTTCGTTCAGCCGGACGAGTCGGCGGAGACCGCCGCCCGGCGCGAACTCGCCGAGGAGACCGGGCTGGCGGACGTGTCCGGACTGCATCTGGAGCAGTTGCGGACCTACAGCGAACCCGGCCGCGATCCGCGGATGCGGGTCGTCTCGGTCGCCTTCACCGCGCTGCTGCCCGACGCGCCCGAGGCGCGCGGCGGCAGCGACGCGGCACAGGCCCGCTGGATGCCGTACGGCTCCGCGCGGGCGCTCGCCTTCGACCACGACCGGATCCTGGCCGACGCCCGCGACCGCGTCGGCGCCCAGCTCGAGTACACCTGCCTCGCCACCGCCTTCTGCCCGCCCGAGTTCACCCTCGGCGAGTTGCAGCAGGTCTACGAGACCGTGTGGGGCACCACGCTCGACCGGCCCAACTTCCGGCGCAAGGTGCTCGCCTCCCCGGGCTTCGTCGAAGCGGTCCCGGGTGCCGCACGCCTCACCGGAGGCCGGGGCAAACCCGCCGCGCTCTACCGGGCCGGCCTCGCCACCGCCCTCCACCCGCCTCTGCTCCGGCCGACTCCGGAAGGACGTTCCGCATGACCACCCCCGTCACCGCCTCCGTCACCAAGCGCGCCGCCACGGGCGCCCTCACCGGTCTCGCCCTCGGGGACGCGCTCGGTTTTCCCACCGAGTTCAACGACGTCCCCTCGATCCTCGCCACGTACGGGCCGTGGCGTGAGATGGAGCTCCCGACGCCGGCGATCGTCACCGACGACACCCAGATGACGCTGGCCCTGGGGCGTGGGCTGCGCACGGCGTTGGACCGGGGACCCCTCGCTGCGAAGTGGCTGGAGCGGCCGGTGCGCGAGGAGTTCGTGGACTGGTACCGCTCACCGGAGAACAACCGGGCGCCCGGCAACACCTGCCTGGAGGCCTGCCACCTGCTGTCCGAGGAGGGCCGCCCCTGGCAGGACGCCAGCCGGCTGGGCTCCAAGGGCTGCGGCGCCAACATGCGGGTCGCCCCCCTCGGGCTGGTTCCCGGGCTGACCGACGAACAGTGTGCGGGCGCCGCCCAGATGCAGTCGGCCCTCACCCACGGACACCCGACCGCGCTCGCCGCCTCCGACCTCACCGCCCACGCCGTACGCCTGCTCGCCCAGGGCGCCGAACCGACCGGGCTGATCGGCCTGTTGCGTTCCTACGCCTACGAGAACCGCACCCGCTACCACGAGGCGTGGCTCGGCGATCTGTGGACCCGCGCGGGGGGCTCCGGCCCCGAGCACTTCATCGCGCGCGGCTGGGACGAGTGCCTGGAGGTCCTGGAACGCCTCCGGCGCGCCGTGCGCACCGTCTCGCCGGAGACCGACCCGTGCCTGGCGACGGGGGAGGGCTGGACAGCGGAGGAGGCCCTGGCGACCGGGCTGCTGTGCTTCCTGCTCTTCGTCGACGAACCGCTCACGGCCCTGCGCCGCGCCGCCTGCACCTCCGGCGACTCCGACTCCATCGCCTGCCTGGCGGGTGCCTTCGCGGGCGCCCACCTCGGCGCCGACGCCTGGCCGGACGCCTGGGCCGACCGCATCGAGTACCGGGACGAACTGCTGGCGCTGGGGGCGCTCTGGGACGCTTGAGGGAGGCCCTGGCAGGGGCCGGGCGGGCCCCTGCGCGATCGCCCCCGCGGTGCCCGCAGGGCGGAGGCGCGGCGGACGCGGACGAGGAAGTCCTCGACCCGGCGGCGGTCGGGCTGTGCCGGGAGCGTCGTACGGCGCAGCGCCTCACCGGCCTTCCGCTCCAGCCGGGTCGTCCGGGCCTCGGCCTCGGACCGGGGGACCTCGCCCCGCTCCACCGCGATCCGCTTCCCGGCCCGCCGAGCCGTCCGGCGCTGTCGCGCCCGTGGCGAGGAGGACCGTGCGTCGCGTCGTGCGGGAGCCGTGCCGGCCATGTCGTCACTCCGGAGGAAGAGGCTCAGGGTGGTCTGCGCCGGGTCGAGGCATTTCCGCGCCCCCTGTCTCGGCGTGCGGGCACCGGACCCCGGCCCCGCCCGTTCTGACTAGGCTGGACGACCGAACAGCCGACATGCGCGTCCGTACGTCCAGCAATTCCGGCGCATCCGGCACATCCGGCACATTCAGCACGTCAGCAAGGAGCATCGCCGTGGCGGTACGAGCGGTCCGGGGCGCCGTCCAGCTCGAGCGGGACGAGGCCGGCCACATGGAGGAACAGGTCGGCGCACTGCTCACCGCCGTGCTGGAACGCAATGACCTGGCCACGGACGACCTGATCAGCATCTGGTTCACGGCCACGCCCGACCTGCACAGCGACTTCCCGGCCGCCGCCGCCCGCAAGCTCGGCATCGTCGACGTCCCCCTGATCTGCGCCCAGGAACTGGACATCGAGGGCGCCCTGCCCCGTGTCGTCCGCATCCTCGCGCACATCGAGTCCGACCGACCGCGCGCCGGTATCGCCCATGTGTACCTGGGCGCCGCGGCGGCCCTGCGCAAGGACATCGCCCAGTGAGAACCGCACTCGTCATCGGTACCGGACTGATCGGCACGTCCGCCGCCCTCGCCCTGTCCCAGCGGGGCGTCACCGTCCACCTCGTCGACCACGACCCGGAGCAGGCCCGTACGGCCGCCGCGCTCGGCGCCGGCACCGAGGGGGCCCCCGGGGGGCCGGTGGACCTGGCGATCGTCGCCGCCCCGCCCGCCCACGTGGCCGGGGTGCTCGCCGACGCCATGGAACGCGGCGTGGCACGCGGCTACATCGACGTCGCCAGCGTCAAGGGCGGGCCGCGCCGTGAACTGGAGCAGCGGGGCCTCGACCTCTCGGCGTACATCGGTACGCACCCCATGTCCGGCCGTGAGAAGTCCGGCCCGCTGGCCGCCGGCGCGGACCTCTTCGAGGGCCGCCCCTGGGTGCTCACGCCCACCCGGGACACCGACACCGAGGTGCTGAACCTCGCCCTCGAGCTGGTCTCGCACTGCAGGGCCGTCCCGGTCGTCATGGACGCCGACGCCCACGACCGTGCCGTGGCCCTCGTCTCCCACATGCCGCACCTGGTGGCCGGCCTGGTCGCCGCGCGCCTGGAACACGCCGAGGAGGCCGCCGTACGGCTGTGCGGGCAGGGCATCCGGGACGTGACCAGGATCGCCGCCTCCGACCCCCGGATGTGGATCGACATCCTCTCCGCGAACCCGGGGCCGGTCGCCGACCTGCTCACCGACATCGGCGCCGACCTGGAGGAGACCGTACGGTCCCTGCGCGCGCTGCAGTCCGGTGACGAGGACAAGCGGCGCGAGGGCGGCGCCGGCATCGAGGACGTACTGCGCCGCGGCAACGCGGGCCAGGTCCGGGTCCCGGGCAAGCACGGCTCGGCCCCGCGTGCGTACGAGATCGTGGCGGTGCTCATCGACGACCAGCCGGGCCAGCTGGCGCGCATCTTCGCGGACGCCGGCCGGGCGGGCGTCAACATCGAGGACGTCCGGATCGAGCACGCGACCGGACAGCAGGCCGGCCTGGTGCAGCTCATGGTGGAGCCCAAGGCGGCTGCGGTGCTCGCCGCGGCGCTGCGGGAGCGGGGCTGGTCGATCCGGCAATGACACCTGCCGGACGGCGGCGGCGAGCAGTGAGTGCGGTGGGTGACGGGTGGCCGGGCCCGGGCACGGCCGATCGGGGGACGCACACCCAGTAACCTTGTGCGGGGCGGTCCCGCGCCCCGCTCCCCGACAGCCAGGTCCAGGAAGGTCCCCACTGTGGAAAGCTCCACGCCAGTGATTGTCGCCATCGACGGCCCGTCCGGCACGGGCAAGTCGAGCACGTCGAAGGCCGTGGCGGCACAGCTCGGCCTGAGCTACCTGGACACCGGCGCCCAGTACCGGGCGATCACCTGGTGGATGGTCACCAACGGCATCGACACCGCCGACCCCTCCGCGATAGCCGCCGCGGCCGGCAAGCCCGAGATCGTCTCCGGCACCGACCCGGAGGGCCCCGCCATCACGGTCGACGGTGTCGACGTGGCCGGCCCGATCCGCGAGCAGGACGTCACCTCCAAGGTCAGCGCGGTCAGCGCGGTCCCCGAGGTGCGCACCCGGATCACCGAGCTGCAGCGCTCGATCGCCGCCTCCGCCGTCACCGGCATCGTCGTCGAGGGCCGCGACATCGGGACCACCGTGCTGCCCGACGCCGACCTGAAGATCTTCCTCACCGCCTCCCCGGAGGCGCGGGCCGCCCGCCGCAGCGGTGAGCTCAAGGGCGCCGACCTGCACGCCACACGCGAGGCCCTGATCAAGCGGGACGCGGCCGACTCCAGCCGCAAGACCTCCCCGCTGGCCAAGGCGGACGACGCGGTCGAGGTGGACACCACCGACCTGTCCCTGCACCAGGTCATCGAGTGTGTCGTCACCCTCGTCGAGGAGAAGCGAGCCGGCCGGTGACCGAGCTCCCGTCGGCGCGGGGCGCCGAGGTCGGGCGGCGCATCGGCGTCGGTCTGATGTACGGCTTCTGGAAGCCGCGCGTGCTGGGTGCCTGGCGGATGCCCGCGGCCGGCCCGGTGCTCCTCGCCGTGAACCACTCCCACAACATCGACGGCCCGATGGTCATGGGCGTGTCGCCCCGGCCGACGCACTTCCTGATCAAGCGGGAGGCGTTCGTCGGGCCGCTCGACCCGTTCCTGACCGGCGTCGGCCAGGTGAAGGTGGACCGGAACACCACCGACCGCACGGCCATTTCCCGGGCGCTGGGCGTCCTGGAGCAGGGCGGCGTCCTCGGCATCTTCCCCGAGGGCACCCGCGGGGAGGGCGACTTCGCCTCGCTGCGCGCGGGGCTCGCCTACTTCGCCCTGCGCGGGGGCGCGCCGATCGTGCCCGTCGCCGTCCTGGGAAGTTCCGGGCGGGGCGGACGGTTGATAAAGGCGCTGCCCCCGCTGCGCTCCCGCGTCGACGTCGTCTTCGGCGACCCGTTCGACGCGGGTGACGGCAGCGGCAGGCGTACCCGCAAGGCGCTGGACGAGGCGACCGAGCGCATCCAGAAGCAGCTCACCGCGCACCTGGAAAACGCCAGGCGCCTCACCGGGCGCTAGCGGACACTGAGTAGTGGAACGCCCGGAATCGGGTGCTCCACCGACCACCACGATGAACAACGAGGTACGGACTTCATGAACGACCACATCCAGCCCGACGGCTCGGCCGAGCACGAGCACGAGCACGGGGCGCTCGGCGACGCCGAGTTCGCGGAGTTCATGGAGCTCGCCGCGGAGGAGGGCTTCGACCTCGAGGACGTCGAGGGCGCCATCGAGGCGGCCGGACACGGCCCGCTGCCCGTGCTCGCCGTCGTCGGCCGGCCCAATGTCGGCAAGTCGACCCTGGTGAACCGCATCATCGGCCGCCGCGAGGCGGTCGTCGAGGACAAGCCGGGCGTCACCCGCGACCGCGTCACCTACGAGGCCGAATGGTCGGGCCGCCGCTTCAAGGTCGTCGACACCGGCGGCTGGGAGCAGGACGTCCTCGGCATCGACGCCTCCGTGGCGGCGCAGGCCGAGTACGCGATCGAGGCGGCCGACGCCGTGGTGTTCGTGGTGGACGCCAAGGTGGGCGCGACCGACACCGACGAGGCCGTCGTCCGGCTGCTGCGCAAGGCCGGCAAGCCGGTCGTCCTGTGCGCCAACAAGGTGGACGGCCCGAGCGGCGAGGCCGACGCCTCCTACCTGTGGGCCCTGGGCCTGGGCGAGCCGCACCCGGTCTCCGCCCTGCACGGCCGCGGCACCGGCGACATGCTGGACCAGGTCCTCGAGGCACTGCCGGAGGCCCCCGCGCAGACCTTCGGCACCGGGGTCGGCGGCCCGCGCCGGATCGCCCTGATCGGCCGCCCGAACGTCGGAAAGTCCTCACTGCTGAACAAGGTCGCCGGTGAGGAGCGCGTCGTCGTCAACGAGATCGCCGGTACCACCCGCGACCCCGTCGACGAGCTGATCGAGCTGGGCGGAAAGACCTGGAAGTTCGTCGACACCGCGGGTATCCGCAAGCGCGTCCACCTCCAGCAGGGCGCCGACTACTACGCCTCGCTGCGCACCGCCGCCGCCGTCGAGAAGGCCGAGGTCGCCGTCGTCCTCCTCGACGCCGCCGACTCCATCTCGGTGCAGGACCAGCGCATCGTCACCATGGCCGTCGAGGCGGGGCGCGCGCTCGTCCTCGCGTTCAACAAGTGGGACACCCTCGACGAGGAGCGCCGCTACTACCTGGAGCGGGAGATCGAGACCGAGCTCGGCCAGGTCGCCTGGGCGCCGCGGGTGAACGTGTCGGCCCGTACCGGACGCCACATGGAGAAGCTGGTCCCGGCGATCGAGACGGCCCTGGCGGGCTGGGAGACCCGTGTCCCGACGGGCAGGCTGAACGCCTTCCTCGGCGAGCTGGTCGCCGCCCACCCGCACCCCGTGCGGGGCGGCAAGCAGCCGCGCATCCTGTTCGGCACGCAGGCGGGCACCAGGCCGCCGCGGTTCGTGCTGTTCGCCTCCGGCTTCATCGAGGCGGGCTACCGGCGGTTCATCGAGCGCCGGCTGCGCGAGGAGTTCAGCTTCGAGGGCACGCCCATCCACATCTCGGTGCGGGTGCGCGAGAAGCGCGGCAAGAAGAAGTGACGTAACGACGGCAGACAGGGTGGAGGGGGCGGTCCC
>NZ_JBHXQZ010000092.1:0-25816 GCF_042717095.1 Streptomyces sp. NPDC058632
GCGTGCCGTCGACCGGAGCGGTCTCAGGCGGCCTCGGCGACCTGGCGGTTGACGATCGCCAGCAGGTCGGCCGGCGTCTCCACGTCGGTGGTGGCCTCCTCGGGCAGCTTGACGCCGAAGTGGCGTTCGAGGCGGTTGAGGGTGTCGATGACGGCGAGCGAGTCGAAGCCGAGGTCGACGAGGCGGGCGTCCAGGATGTCGCCCGTGAGATCGACGCTCTCGTCCTCGCCCGCCGCGCGCAGCAGGAAGTCCTTCAGCTCGTCGAGGGTCAGTTCGGACATGACGGGGTCCCTTTCGTGAGTGCGGCTGGGCGGGTTCGGGTCGGCGAGGCGGTCAGGAGGCGGGCGGGGGGCCGGCCTCGACGAACACGCGGGCGCGGGACATGGTCGCGCGGCTGTTGCCGCCGAGGGCCTGGCGTACGGCGGCGCGGGCCGCACCGAGCGAGGCCGGCGGCCCGGGAAGGGCGGCGATGCCCTCGGGGCTGAGGATGACCTGATGGCGGGCGGTCACCCGTACGGTACCGGGCTCGGTCTCCTCGAACAGCCACTCGCCGTTGTGGGCCTGGAGGACCGGTGGCAGTGTGGTCTGCTTGTAGACGATCCGCCGGTCCCGCTCGCACACGCGGCCGGAGACGGTGGTGTGCACGGAGCCGTCCGGCGCCTTGGTGTCCATCCGCATGTACTGCAGGCCCTCGGCGTCCTCGCGCAGGTCGAGGGCGGCGACGTGGTCGAGCCGCTCGGGCCACTTCGCGACGTCGTACAAGAAGTCGTACACCTCGCCGAGCGGACCGTTGACGGTCTCGGTGTCGGTGAACTCCAGCAGCAGGTCCGCCTCTTGACCGGCGCGGAGCACCGCGCGCCGCAGGTTCTCCAGTTCGGCGGTGCTGTTGTGCTCGACGGCCCGTTCGATGCGGGCGAGGTGGGCGGGGTCGTCGTCGACGGCGCGGTAGTGGTGGTCGAGGACGACGGTGCAGCCCTCGGCGTGCTCCTCGACGGTCCAGGCGCCGCCCATCTCGGCAACCGGCGGGCGCGGGTGGCTCTGGTGGAACTCGACGCGGTGCCGTCCGGGGTCGAGCAGCCGCCGTGACTGCCAGGTGCGCAGTTCGCCGTCGGCCAGGGCCCAGAGGCGGATGTCTTCCTCGCGCCCGTTCCAGGAGAGGCGTTCGGCCCGGACGGTGGGAGGGAAGTACAGCGGCCACAGGCTGACGTCGGCGACGATCCGGTAGACGGATTCCGCGGCCGACGGCACGTCGATGCGGTGGGTGACCTTGGTGAGGGTCACGACGCCTCCTCTTGCGGCAGGTGGGCGGTGGGCAGCAGGGCGGTGCGCACGGCGCGGACCGCCCGCCGGTCGGCCTCGTCGCCGCGGTGCCGGTCCGGCAGCAGCGGGAGGACCGCGCTGTGGCCCTCGATGACGGCGGTCCGGCGGCGGGCGAGCATGGTGAGGCTGTTGCCGGGGCCCGCCTCGACGAGCAGGCAGTCGTGCGCGGCGAGCAGTGCGGTTAGGGT
Organism: Streptomyces sp. NPDC058632; assembly: GCF_042717095.1. NCBI lineage: Bacteria > Bacillati > Actinomycetota > Actinomycetes > Kitasatosporales > Streptomycetaceae > Streptomyces > Streptomyces sp. NPDC058632. The sequence continues at coordinate 1,509 of NZ_JBHXQZ010000092.1, forward strand.
GGGCGCGAAGTGGACGGTGCCGGACGCCTGTCCGGCCCAGAACTCCGGGTCGAGCGCCTGCTCCGCCGTCAGCACGCCTTTGGTGTAGGCGGAGTACAGGGTCAGTCGCGGGAGGTAAAGGCGGACCGAGCGCCAGCCGGGCAGGGACGCCTTGACGGCGTCCTCGACGACGGGGCTGTGGAACGCCTGCCGGGCCAGCACCTCGCGGCAGACCGTGCCGCGCTCGTGCAGGGTCCGGGCCGCCGCTCTGAGCGGCTCCCGCTCGCCGGCCAGCAGCAGCTGGCGGGAGGCGTTGACGGCGGCGAGGTACACGTCGGCGCGCAGGACGTCGGCGACCTCGTCGAGGGAGGCGGACACGGCGAGCATGCCGCCGGGTGGGGTCCGTGCGAACAGGTCGACCCGCTCGCGCATCATCCGGACGCCGTCGGCGAGGTCGACCACGCCGACGAGCGTGGCGGCGGCCAGCTCGCCGACGCTGTGCCCGAGCAGCGCGACCGGCTGCACGCCCCACTCCAGCAGCATCCGGCCGAGCGCGTGGTCGACGGCGTACAACAGCGGCTGAGCGACGGTGACGTCGTCATACTGCAATGACGGCTGCTCGGCGAGCCACGCGCGGCGCAGCCGTCCGCCGTCGGGTCCGAGCAGCCGGAACGCCTCGTCCATCCAGTGGGTGAACGCCTCCTCGTGCCCGTAGAGTCCCGCGGCCATCCGCGGGTGCTGGGCGCCCTGGCCCGGCAGGAGCAGGGCCACGCCCTTCGGGGATCGCACGGCCATGGCCGGATTCCACCTCCCTCTCCACTGCCTCGCGTCTGTCGTCCCCCACGGGGGTTCCACAAGGAGGCAGCCTGCGGGAGTGGTGTCGAGCCGCGCCTGAGGACGGTTGGAGCGGCGCTGCGGGGCGCGGGGGTCGAGTCCTGCTCCACGCCTGTTCGAGGAGGCGCGGGCAGGCTCGCCGGCATGACCCGTGAAGACCGGCCCCAAGCGCTGAGCACGTTCTACGAGCAGAGCCCGGACTGGTCCGCCTCGCCGGCGGCGGACGGGCTGGAGCACTCCACGGTGGAGGTGCCCCTCGACTACTCCGACCCCGCCGGAGAGCACCTGACGATCGCGCTCAGCAGGCGTCCGGCGAGCGATCCGGGCCGCCGCCGCGGGGTGCTGCTGGCCCTCAACGGCGGACCCGGCGGTTACTTCGGGCTGGGCCGCCGCTTCCCCGCCGCCCTGGCGGCCACCCCGCTCGCCAAGGTGTACGACCTGATCGGCTTCGACCCGCGCGGCACCGGCGGGTCCACCCCACTGCTGTCGCACGTCATCCCGCGCCGGGCGCCGGTGGACTCGCGTCCGCCGGACTCGGTGTTCGCGGAACTCGCCGAGGAGGCGCGGGAGCGCGAGGACGGCAACCGGCGCGGCGGCGGCGCGCGACGACCGCACTTCAGCACCCGCAACGTGGTCCGGGACATGGACGTCATCCGGGCGGCGCTCGGCGAGGATGTCATCAACTACCTCGGCTACACGTACGGCACGTACGTGGGCGCGGTGTTCGGAGCGATGTTCCCGGAGCGGCTGGACCGCAGTGTGCTGGACTCGTGCGTACACCCGGACTGGACGTGGCGCGACCAGCTGATGGCACAGGGCGCCGCGCACCGGGAGAACGTGGAGGCGTGGGCGGACTGGACGGCCCGCCGCGACCGGCACTTCGGTCTGGGCGCCTCGCGGGCGGCGGTGCTGGAGGCGGTGGAGGAGGCCGTCGCGCACGTCGGCGCGCTGCCCGACGGGGTGCGGCTGCGGACCCTGCTGGACTCGGCGCTCGGTTCGCGCTCGGCGGACCGGGCGCGCTGGGAGAACCTGGGCAGCATGGTGGGCGAGCTGCGGGCGGCGGCGGAGCCGGCGGCCGAGAAGTGGCTGGCCGACGAGCGGATCTGGCCGCCGGAGGAGACCGGCGAGGTCCGCTGCGGGGTGCTGGACGCGGTCATCCTGGAGAAGGACTGGCCCTCCGACATCGAGACGTACTTCGCGGACATGCGGCGCTTCCGCGAGCGGTACCCGTACGGCTGCGGGGTGACGCGGGCGCAGCCGCTGCCGGGCGCGTTCCGCACGTTCACACCGCCGGAGCCGCCCGCCGGACTGGTGCGCGACGGCTATCCGGCCGGACTCGTCGTGCACGCCGACGGCGATCCCGTCGACCACTATCCCGGCGGCGCGGCCCTTGCCGAGCGGCTGGGCCATCGGCTGGTGACGGTCGGGGACTGCGGCGGGCACGAGATCTACTCCTTCGCCCGCAACCCGCACGTCGACGCGGTCGTCGAGGCATATCTGATCGACGGCACCCTGCCGGAGCGCGACCTGATCTGCCCGAGCATCGTGTCCCGGCCGGACGTGCCGGCCGACGACAGCGGCGAGCGGGATGCGTCCCACGGCGGGGCGCCGCCCTCCGCGGGTTCCGACACTCATCGCGAAGGAAGGCACGTATGACACGCGCTCTGGTCATCGGCGGGGGGATCGCGGGCCCGGTGGCCGCGATCGCCCTCCAGAAGGCAGGCCTCGACCCGGTCGTCCACGAGGCGTTCGACCGCACGGCCGACCATGCGGGCAACTTCATGAACATCGCGCCCAACGGCCTCGACGCGCTCGCCTGCGTCGACCTGGCCGCGCCGGTGCGCAGGCTCGGCTTCGTCACACCGGCCATCGCGTTCTACCGCTCCGACGGGCGCCGGCTCACCCCCGACATCTCCACCGAGGCGCAGGCCGGACGCGGCGCCGTCATCCAGACTCTGCGCCGCGCCGATCTGTACCGCACGCTGCGCGAGGAGGTGGAGCGGCGCGGCATACCCATCCGGTACGGCAAGCGGCTGACGGACGTGGAGTCCACCGGCGGGCGGATACGCGCCCGGTTCGAGGACGGCACGCACGCCGACGGGAACCTGCTGGTCGGCGCGGACGGCATCCGCTCGCGGGTGCGCAGGATCATCGACCCGGCGGCCCCGGAACCCCGGTACCTGGGCACGGTGAACGCGTTCGGGGTGGCGTCGAAGCGGCCGATCGAGGGCACGCCGGGTGTGCTGCGGATGTACTTCGGGCGCAAGAGCTTCTTCATGTCGGCTCAGCATCCCGACGGTGACGTGTGGTGGTTCGCCAATCCGCCGCGGCCGACCGAGCCGGACGCCGCCGAGCTGCGCCGCCCGGGTCTGGACTGGCGCGACGAGATCGTGGAGTTGTTCCGCCGGGACGGGATGCCCGCGCTGGACGTGGTGCGCGCCTCGACGCGCTTCTCGGTGCCGTCGGCCAACTACGACCTGCCGACGGTGCCGCGCTGGCACCGCGACGGCATGGTCCTGGTCGGCGACGCCGCGCACGCCGTCTCCCCCACCGCGGGGCAGGGCGGGTCGGTGGCCATCGAGGACGCGGTGATTCTCGCCAAGTGCGTGCGGGACGCGCCGACGATCGACGTGGGCCTCGCGACGTACAAGCAGGTGCGGCGGGCACGGGTGGAGGGCATCGTCGCGCAGGGCAAGCGCAACGTGGACGGCAATCTCGCGGGGCCGGTGGGCCGGATGGTGCGGGACTTCTTCATCCGGCGGGCGTTCCGCGACATCGCGGCCAAAGGGCCGGAGAACACGCCGGTGTGGATGCTCGGACACCACATCGACTGGGACACCCGTGAGGTCGCCGGCGATCGGCGCGGCGTACGGACGGGACGGTGACGGCGGTGTACGGAGCGGAGTTCGCCGAGATCTACGACCTGGTCTATGGCGCGCGGGGCAAGGACTACGCCACCGAGTGCGCCGAGGTGGTCCGGCAGGTGCGGGCGCGTCGTCCGGACGCCTCCTCGCTGCTGGACCTCGCCTGCGGGACGGGCGCTCATCTCGCCTTGCTGCGCGAGCAGTTCGGGACCGTGGAAGGGCTGGAGCTGTCCGAGCCGATGCTCGCCAGGGCGCGGGCTGCGGTGCCGGACGTGACCGTCCACCACGGCGACATGCGCGACTTCGGCCTGGGGCGCACCTATGACGCGGTGATCTGCATGTTCAGTTCCATCGGGTACGTCGGCTCGGTGGAGAACCTCGATGCGACGCTGCGCAGCGTCGCCCGGCACCTGGAGCCGGGCGGTGTCGTGCTGCTGGAACCCTGGTACTTCCCTGAGGCGTTCACGCCGGAGTACATCGCGGACGACCTGGTCCGCACGGAGGACCGGGTCGCGGTGAGGGTGTCGTACTCGGTCCGGGAGGGCGACCAGGTGCCGATCGTGGTGCACTACGTCGACGCGCTGAAGGGGCGCGGGATCCGGCACTTCACCGATGTGCACCGGATGTCGCTGTTCACCAGGGACCAGTACCGCGCGGCGTTCGAGCGGGCCGGCTGCTCGGTGGAGTACGTCGAGGGCGGGCCGTTCCGCTGCGGACTCTTCGTCGGCGTCCGCGGGGACGGCCCACCGGAGTGACACGCGGGCCGTGCGAAGGGGCGCCGGCCGTTGGTGGCCGGCGCCCCCTTCGCTGTCATGCCGCGGCGGCGAGGCGCCACATGTCGCGCAGGGAGGACCGCAGGTCGCGGCGCGGCTGCCAGCCGAGCAAGGCGGCGGCGAGGCGAATGTCCGCGCAGGTCCACGAGCCGCCGAGACTGGTGGTCGCCCGGCGCCGCTCGCGCAGCATCCGGGAGGGGAAACCGGCGGCCTCGACGAACAGCCGGGCCACGGAGGTGATGTCGGTGGCCGTGCCGCTGCCGATGTTGACCGCCCGGCCCGTCACCGGGGAGGAGACGGCGAGCGCGACGGCGTCGGCGACGTCGCGGACGTCGACGAAGTCCCGCCGGGCGTCGGCCACGTCGATCGTCATGGGCTCCCCCGCCCGCACCGCCTCGGTGAGCTGCCGGACGAGTTTCCCGGACAGGCTGACCGGCGAGGGGTGCGGCCCACACACGTTCGTCACGCGCAGCACCATCGCGTCGACGGCACCGGCCCGTGCCGCCTCCAGCACCGCCGTGGACCCGGCGAGCTTGCTGCGGGTGTAGTCGGTGGCGGGGTGTGGCGGGTGCGTCTCGGCGACGACGGTGCCCCAGGGGGTTTCGCCGTATTCGAGGATGGTGCCCAGGTGCACCACGCGGATCCGCCGGGGCAGGTCGGCCGCGGCGGCGACGAGGCGTTCGACGAGGTCGACGTTGAGCCGGGTCAGCGCCGGTTCGCCGACGGTCCAGCCGTCGGTGGCGTTGGCGGCGTCGGTGGCGTTGACGATCGTGTGGACGCGGGAGTCCGCCAGCAGCCGGCGCAGCGCGGCGGGCGGGGCGGTGGCCAGGTCGAGCCGGACGAAGGGGTGTTGGGCGAGGTGGGGGACGGGGTGCCGGGCGACGACCAGCACCTCGGCGCCGGCTCGGGTCAGTTCCGCGCACACGTGTCTGCCCACCCAGCCGGTGCCGCCGAGCACGGCGATCCGCGCCGCCCCCCGCACTCCGTGCCCGGTCACCGCGGCGTCCTGGGCCGTGTGGGGTTCATCCGGTCACGAGGTCTTCGAGCACGGACACGGTCCGCAGCGGCGAGGGCTGCGCGGCGATGTCGTCGCGGACCGCGAGGGCGCGTTCGCGCCGCTCGGGGTCGTCGAGCAGCGTGCGGCACGCCTCGCGCAGCGCCTCCGGGGTGAGGACGGTGGGCGACACCTCGATCGCGCCGCCGTACTCGGTCAGCCGCCGGATCTCGGCGAGCGGCTTGCCCCGGCCGGGGACGACTACCTGGGGCAGCCCGTGGTACGAGCAGGCCATCATGGTGCCGGGGCCGCCGTGGTGCACGGCGAGGTCGCAGCCGGGCAGGACGGCGGTCAGCGACTGCCAGCCGGCCGCGGCGACGTTGGCGGGCAGGTCGCCGAGCTGGGGCAGCAGGTGGTCGGCGACCGCGACGACAAGTTCGACGGGCAGTTCGGCGACCGCCCGCAGCATCTGCCCGAGCGCGGGCAGCCCGCCGATCTGCGGCTGGACCGAGCCGAGCGTCACCAGCACCCGGGGCGTGGAGCGCGGACGCAGGCTCCAGCCGAGCACCGAGCCGGGCTCACCGTAGGGGACGTACCGGATGGGGACGGCGCCGTCGGCGGGACCGCCCATCAGGGGCGGACAGTTGTCGAGGACGAGGTCCGGCGCGGGCAGTTCGTCGAGGCCGCACTCCTTGATCTCCGGGGCCAGTTCACGGGCCACGGCGGGAACGATCGGCAGGTCGCCGGGGCCGACGGTGTGCTTGACCCAGGGCACCCCGTGCTGTGCGGCGGCCAGGGCCGCGGCGCCGAAGGAGTACGACTCGGTGACCACGAGGTCGGGCCGCCAGGTGCCGACGAGTTCGCGGGTGCCCTCCAGGGTGCGGGTGGCCAGGCGGGAGAAGCCGGAGCCGACGCCGTCGGCCATCTCCTCGTCGGTGTCCGGAACCTTCAGCGGGTTGCCGTCCCGGTCGCGGCCCATGACGTCGCCCATGTCCAGCGGGCCGTACACCGAGGCCATGCACAGTCCGGCGCCGCGGACCACCGGCTCGAAGCTCTCCGGAGCCGCCACCAGCACCTGGTGGCCGGCGGCATGCAGCGCCCAGGCGAGCGGCACGACGGGGAAGAACAACGGGTGGGCGGGTCCTGTGTTGAGCAGAATCTTCATACCTGCACCTCGCTGGGCAGAGGGAGACGGACAGCGGGACAGCCGGGAGCGGGGAGGGCCGCGGGAGACGTGAGGGGCCGTGCGTCAGGTGTGCTCGCGGTCGGGGGCCGGAGCCAGGGCGGCTTCCGCCTCAAGGCACCGGCGGTAGTCGGGGAGCAGGCCGCGGTCCTGCGCCTGGGCGAGCGTGGGCGCGATCCGGTCGCGCCCGGACAGCAGCGGCGCGGCGGTGCCGGGCAGCGGCAGCCGCAGCCCGGGATCGAGGACGGACACGGCCAGTTCGTTCTCCGCCACGTACTCGGTGGACAGGGTGTAGGCCATGACGGTGTCATCGCTGAGCGCGGCGAAGGCGTGGCCCACGCCGACCGGCAGGTAGAGCGCGCGGAAGTCCTCGGTGTCGAGGAGCACGCTGTCCCACTGCCCGAAGGTGGGCGACCCGATCCGCAGGTCCACCACGAAGTCCAGCGCCCGGCCGCGCGGGCAGTACACGTACTTCGCGGTACCGGGCGGCACGGTCGTGTAGTGGACGCCGCGTACGACGTCCTTCCGCGAACTGCTGAAACTGATCTGGGAGACGGGGAACAACTGGTGCCCGGTCGCTGCCGCGAAGGTGCTCTCCTGGAAGGGTGAGACGAACAGCCCTCGGGGGTCGCGGTACACGGGGGGCGTGAACTCCAGGGCCCCGGCCACTTTCAGTGAACGCGTCTGCATGGCCGCTCCCTCGTCCTTCCGCCCGGTGCCCGGCAACGGCGACCAGCCTCCGGGCGCCGGCTCGAAGCCGGGTGGACGCCCGCTGGAGAACGGGGACGGAATGTGCCCGACTCCTTTTCATCGCGGCCGAAGGTTGACCGCGATCTGACTAGCCTTTCACCCATGCAGGTCACTCACTCGCTCCGCGCCCTCAACCGGGCCACCCTGTCCAGGCAGTTGCTGCTGGACCGGGTCGGCCGTACGCCCCTCGACGTCATGGAACGACTGGTCGGCCTGCAGGCTCAGGATCCCGAGCCGCCGTACATCGGACTGTGGAACCGTCTTCCCGGATTCCGGCAGGACGACCTGACCGTGCTGCTGGAGGAGCGGCGCGTGGTGCGCTCCACGCTGTACCGGGGCACGCAGCACCTGGTCACCGCCGAGGACTACCTCTGGATCCGCCCTGTTCTGCAACCCATGCTGGACCGCTGGCAGAAGGGAGCCTGGGGCAGGGTGACCGCCGGGCTGGATCTGGCCGAACTCGCCGGCACGGTCCGGAAACTGCTCGGCACCGGGCAGATGTCCCGGCCCGAGCTGGCCGCCGCGCTCCGGGAGCGGTGGCCCGATCGGGACCCCGTGGGACTGGCGCGTTCGGCGCAGGCCCTGCTGGCGATCGTGCACCCGCCGCCGGACGGCACCTGGGGACGGCGGGGCACCACGCCGTTCATGCTCGCCGAGGAGTGGCTCGGCCGGCCGCTGGACACCGCGCCGTCGGTGGAGCGGCTGGTCCTGCGCTGTCTGGCGGCTTTCGGACCGGCCACGGTGCGGGACGTCCAGGCGTGGAGCGGCATGACCCGGCTGAGGGAGGTCGTGGACCGGTTGCGGCCTGAACTACTGGTACGCAGGGGCGAGTCGGGCCAGGAACTGTTCGACCTGCCGGACGCCCCGCGCCCCGGAGCGGACCACCCGGCCCCCGTCCGCTTCCTCGCTCTGCTGGACAACGTGCTCCTGGCCTGGGCCGACCGCGGCCGGATGCTCAGCGACGAGCGCCGGGTCCCGGTCAGCGTGGAACCCGCGCTGACCGTGGACGGATTCGTGCACGCCCTCTGGAGGATCCGGCACGACCGGGATGAGCGGGCGGTATTGGTGGTCAAGCCCTTCGAGCCGCTGCCACGCGCCGCGCGGGGCGAGATCGCCGAGGAGGGCATGGCGCTGCTGCGGTTCGCCGCGCCGAAAGCGGCGTCGTACGACATCGAGATTCATCCGGTCGAACCGTAGTCCGGCCGACGCGGACCGTAGGAACCGTAAAGTCGCCCAATCACGGCTGACGAGGTCGGCAAACCACGTCGGCAATCGTTCATGGCCGGTAAAGAAACGGAAAAGCGCTGCCTACCGACCTCGACGAAGGGATTGAGCCAGACTCAAGCGCCGTGCTTGAGGCTCGCTCGGGGAATCAGCAGAGTGATCGTTCGGCCACACCGCTCACCTGCGCACTCTGCTCCACGAACAAGCGCAACGCACTACCCCGGATGCCCGAACCACGGGTACATCCACATGAAGAATCGACCTGGGGGAACGCATGCACATACGACTTCTGGGAGAGCTAGAGACAGTCCTGAACGATACGCCGATCGCTCCCACAGCGGCTAAACCCCGCCAGGTGTTGGCGCTTTTGGCGCTGAATGCGGGGCGTATCGTGTCCGTGCAGAACCTTGTCGAGGAGCTGTGGGGCCACCACCCGCCGCCCAGCGTCCGCACCACGCTCCAGACGTACATCCTGCAACTCCGCAAGCTGATCGACTCCGCGCTCCCGGAGGGATCGGCCCGTACGGCCAAGGACATCCTGGTCACCCGGTTCGACGGCTATCTCCTCGACATCCCCCCGGAGAACGTGGACGTGTGCTGTTACGAGCAGCTCGCGAAGGCCGGCCACCAGGCCATGGCCAGGGGCGACCACGAGTCGGTGTCACGGCTGCTCGGCATGGCGTTGAGCAAATGGCAGAGCAGGGCCCTGGTCGATGTCCGCATCGGCACGCTGCTGTCGATCGAGGTGGCCCGCCTGGAGGAGAGCCGGCTCAACGCGCTGGAGAACCGGATCGGCGCGGACATCCAGCTGGGACGCCACCAGGCCGTCCTCAGCGAGCTGACCGTACTCACCGCCCAGCAGCCCATGCATGAGAACCTGTGCGCGCACTACATGGTGAGCCTGTACCGCTCCGGGCGGCAGTGGCAGGCGCTGCACGCATACAAGACCCTGCGCAACACGCTCAACAAGGAATTGGGCGTCGAGCCCTCCCTGAGGCTGCGCAAGTTGCACCAGGCGGTGCTGCGTTCGGATTCTCGACTGGAAGAACTCCTCGAACCCGCCCCCGACCGTCCGCAGTTCAGCCACGCCTGAGCATCCGCCGCAACCGCCCCCGAGGACCCCAAGGAGAGAACGCATGAGGGAAGCGAACGCCGAGGAGTACGTCGAGGTCCTGCGCTTCTACGCCCGGCAGATGAACCTGCTCGACCGCCTCGATCTCGACGGGTACACCGGCACGTTCACCCCGGACGGGGTGACCCACCATGTGCACCACGGTCACAAGCTGGAGGGCCGCGAGGCCCTGCTCGACCACGCTCGCAAGGCGCTCCCGCGCTACCGCGAGGTGACCGCCCGGCACTGGAACGACCACTACCTGGTGGACGTGGGGCCGGACGACGTCTTCCACGTCGGCTACACGTCGCTGGTGACGCTGACCGACGCCGAAGGGCACGTCCGGTTCGAGTCGACGTTCGCCGTGACCGACGAACTGGTGCGGCGGGAGGGCCGGTTGCTCACCCGGTCCCGGACGATCGTGCGCGACCGACCCGCCGCCGGATGACCAGGGCGACGGGACCGGACCGCACCGGCCTCAGCAGGGCTGCGGCTGCGCACTCACCTTCTGCAGGCGGGCGGTGGCCGGCGTGGTGCCCAGTTCCACGCCGTCGGCGTCGTAGTACGTGCCCTGCCCGGTGGAGATGAACTCCGCGGGACCGGAGAGCACGGCCTTGTGGGCGAAGCGCAGATAGCCGGTCGTGGCGCCGGAACCGTTGAAGAAACGTTCCACTCCTCGGAAGGCAAATGTCGACGGACCGGTTCGCCGCCAGCGTCCCGAGCCGTCGACCCCTCCGTCCGGGCCCGGTGGCTGAAGGGCGCACATCGTACCGTCCGCCCGGAACGACATGGTGGCCTCGACCTCCGTGCCGGCGAAGTTGATGGTGCCGGACCACAGCCCGACGGGGGCGGCCTTGTGTATGTGCTTCTCCCCCGCCGCTCCCGCGGTGGCCGTACCGGGCACGGCCACCACCAGGGCGACGCCCAGCGCGCCGCCCGCCAGGGCGCGCGACCACCTGCGCCGGACGCCGGGTGCGGTCGGTCCGGTGCTGCCCGGTCCTGTGCTTCTCCCCATGCGGGGACACCCCCTCGTGTGTTCTTCGCCGACATTTTTCGGCCGATCCCCGGAGCCGCGCTGTCGTGGTCCGAGCGCCCGACAGCGTCGTGCTTCGCCCTCGGGGGAGGCTCGAATTCCCCTGGACCCCTACGGTCCGGCCCTCTGGACCCGCCTCGCGCCCCCGGAACTCCGCCGGGTCTCGACCGGGCGTCCAGCGCCTGCCACCAGGCTTCGGGCGCCGGCTCGGAACAACTCGTCGGCCAATCACCGCGCCCCGTCCTCCGGCGGACCGAAGCTGACCTCGACCCCTCGTACGGTGTGCGGACCGAGACGATCACAAACCGTCCACCTGCGGAAACTCCCGTTCCGCAGGTGATGGAGGAGCAATGACAGACGCGATCATCGCCGAGGGCCTCAAACGGCGATTCGGCTCCACACAAGCGCTGGACGGCCTCGACCTGGCCGTCCGCGAGGGGTCGGTGATGAGCCTTCTGGGGCCCAACGGCTCCGGCAAGACCACGGCCGTGCGGGTCCTCTCCACACTGTTGCGCCCCGACAGCGGACGCGCGTTCGTGGCGGGCCTGGACGTGCTCAAGGACATGGTGAAACTGCGTCGCAAGATCGGCCTGTCCGGTCAGTACGCCGCCGTGGACGAGGACCTCACCGCGCGCGAGAACCTGCGCATGGTCGGCAAGCTCTACCACCTGGGCACGCAGGAGGCGAACCGCCGGGCCGACCAGCTGCTCGACCGGTTCGGTCTCGCCTCGGAAGCGGACCGCCAGGTCAAAGGCTACTCCGGCGGCATGCGGCGCCGGGTGGACCTGGCGTGCGCGGTGATCGCCCGGCCCGAGGTGCTGTTCCTGGACGAGCCCACCACCGGTCTCGACGTCCGCAGCCGACAGACGTTGTGGGACGTGATCGTCGAGCTGGTCGACGAGGGCAGCACGCTGCTGCTGACCACCCAGTACCTTGAGGAGGCCGACAAGCTCTCCGACCGGATCACCGTGATCGACCACGGCCGGATCATCGCCGAGGGCACCCCCGACCAGCTCAAGGCCCGCGTCGGCAGCGAGCGGCTGGAACTGACCCTGGCGAGTGTCGAGGACCTGCACACCGCGCGCCGGCTGCTGGACCGGCTGGCGCAGGGCGAGGTGGTGACCGACGAGGGGGAGAAGCAGCTCGTTGTCCCCGTCGAGGACGGTCCCGAGGCGCTGGTCACCGCGATCCGGACGCTCGACGCCGAGGGCGTCGGACCGGTCGGCGCGGGGCTGCGCCAGCCGACGCTGGACGAGGCGTTCCTCGTCCTGACCGAGCGGTCCGGCACCACCGCCGCACCGGAACCCGCCGGCACCACCGGCGAACGCGTCGGCACGGCCGACAAGGAGAGCCTGCGATGAACGCCCTGTCCACCACGGTGAGCGACGCCCTCACCCTCAGCCGGCGCAGCCTGATCAAGAACCTGCGCAACCCCGACGTCGTCGTGTTCTCCAGCGCCGCGCCCATCGCCTTCGCGCTGCTGTTCGGCTACGTCTTCGGCAGCGCGATCGACCTCGGCGGAGGCGCCAACTACCGCGAGTTCATGGTGGTCGGCATCCTCACCCAGACCATGTTGCTGACCGCCTCCAACACCGGTACGGGCATCGCCTACGACATGAAGCAGGGCCTGGTCGACCGGTTCCGGTCGCTGCCCATCTCCCAGTCCGCGGTCCTCTTCGGCCGCACCAACGGCGACGCGCTCAACAACATCGTGGTGATGGCGCTGCTGTCGGTCACCGGTCTGCTGATGGGCTGGCGGATCCGCGGTTCCTTCGCCGACGCGGCGCTGGCGTACCTGCTGCTGTTCCTGTTCGCCTACGCGGCGAGCTGGATCGCGGCGGCCATCGGGCTGAGCGTGCGCTCCCCCGAGGTGCTGGGCAACGTCCTGCTGATGGCGCTGCTGCCGCTGACGTTCGTCTCCAACGCCTTCGTGCCGGCCGATGAACTCCCCGGGCCGATGCGGGTGATCGCCGAGTGGAACCCGGTGTCCACCGTGGTCGGCGCGTGCCGCGAGCTGTTCGGCAACATCCCGCCCGGCTGGCCCGAGCCGGACGCCTGGCCGCTCCAGCACCCGGTCGCCGCATCCTTCCTGTGGGTGGCGGTCATCCTGCTGATCTTCGTGCCGCTGGCCATCCACCGCTATCAGCGGGCCGTGAGCCAGTAATCCGCGCGACGCCGGGCACGGCGGCCCCGTGCCCGGCGGTCCGCACATCACTTCGGTCACCTGGGAGGAACCATGCGTTTCCTGTTCGTCACCGGCGGCGGCTCAGCTCCCGTCCATGCCGGGATCCCTCTGGTGTGGGCGGCGCGCAGCGCCGGGCACGACGTGCTCGTGGCCTGCCCCCGCGAGAACACCGAGCTGATCGCCGGCCTCGGGCTGCCTGCCTACCCGGTGACGGATCTGGGCATGGCCGACGCCATCCTCAAGGACCGTGAGGGCAACTGGCTGCCGATGCCGACCGGTAGCGAGGAGGAGCAGATGGACTTCGCCGGGCGCGGCTTCGCCCGGCTGTCGGCGGGCTGCCTGGAGGGCACCATGCGGCTGGCGGAGTCCTGGCAGCCGGACGTGATCGTCGGCGGTGAGTACAACCACGCCGCACACCTGGTGGCGTACCGGCTCGGGATCCCGCTGGTCAGTCACACCTGGGCGATCTACGACCGTACGGACGTCGACTGGCAGGGCGCGACCTCGGAGCTGGAGCCGGAGCTCTCGGCGATGGGCCTGGACGCCATCCCGGAGCCGGTGGTGTTCCTCGACATCACCCCGCCCTCGGTGCGCCCCTCCGAGGCCGTGCCGGCGGAGCCGATGCGCTGGACGCCGGGCAACCAGCAGGTGCCGTTGGAGCCGTGGATGTGCGAGCGGGGCGACCGGCCCCGCATAGTGATCACCTCCGGCTCGCGCAGCATGTTCGTACCGACGCTGGGCATGGATTTCTTCCGGCCGCTGCTGGACAACCCGGCTGTGCACAAAGGCGACTTCGAGATCGTCGTTGCCACCTCACCCGCGATCGCCGGGCAGTTGAAGGAGACCTGGCCGGATATCCGGGCCGGATACGTCCCGCTGGACGTGCTGGCGCCGACGACCGACCTGGTGGTGCACCACGGTGGCGGCGTGACCGTGATGACGGTGCTCAACGCAGGTGTGCCGCAGCTGGTGCTGCCGGAGATCCCTGCTTCGGCGATCCCGATGCGCCGGGTCGACGAGTTCGGCGCGTCCCTGACGATGGACTCGGCCACCGAGTCCGCCGACGCGGTCGCCGCTGCGATGACCACGCTGCTGAGCGAGCCGTCCTACCGTGAGCGGGCAGGTGAACTCTCCCGGCAGATCGCGGCGATGCCGTCGCCGGCGCGGGTCGTGGAGCGGCTGGAGAAACTGGTCTGACCCACCCCGAGAACCCCGGAGCGAGGGTCCGCCAATTCCCCCGGGCGGCCCTCGCTCCGGCCTTTGCGCCTGCGTGTGTCAGAGGGCGAGGAGCACCTCGCGCAGCGCCGAGACGACCTTGTCCTGGAGGCCGACGGGCAGGGACGGGTACATCGGCAGCGAGAAGATCTCACCGGCCAGCCGCTCGGTCACCGGCAACGAGCCCTCCTGGTACCCGAGGTGCGCGAAGCCGGTCATGGTGTGTACCGGCCAGGGGTAGCTGATGTTGAGGTGGATGCCGTAGCGCTTCATCGCCTCGATGACCTCGTCGCGCCGGGGGTGGCGGACGACATAGACGTAGTACACGTGCTCGTTGCCCTCGTTGGTGGACGGCAGTACCAGACCCCGCTCGGCGAGGTCGCCGAGTTCCTCCTCGTAGCGGCGGGCGACGGCCCGGCGTCCGGCGATGTACGCGTCGAGACGGCGCAGCTTGCGGCGGAGGATCTCGGCCTGCACCTCGTCGAGGCGGCTGTTGTGACCGGGGGTGCGCACGACGTAGTAGACCTTGTCCATGCCGTAGTAGCGCAGTCGGCGCAGATGGGTGTCGACGTCGGCCGAGTCGGTGACGACGGCACCGCCGTCGCCGTAGGCGCCGAGCACCTTGGTCGGGTAGAAGGAGAAGGCCGCGGCGTCGCCCATCGTGCCGGCGAGGGCGCCGTGGTGGCGGGCGCCGTGGGCCTGGGCGCAGTCCTCCAGGATCGCCAGGTCGTGGCGGTCCGCCAGGGCGCGCAGGGGGGCCATGTCGACGCACTGGCCATAGAGGTGGACCGGCAGGAGCGCCTTCGTCCGGGGGGTGATGGCGGCGGCGACCTGCTCGGGGTCCATCAGGTAGTCGTCCTCGCGGACGTCGACGAAGACGGGCGTGGCACCGGCGCCGTCGATGGCGACGACGGTCGGAGCGGCGGTGTTGGACACCGTGACCACCTCGTCGCCGGGGCCGATGCCCAGAGCCTGGAGGCCGAGCTTGACGGCGTTGGTGCCGTTGTCGACGCCGGTGCAGTGGGGCAGGCCGTGGTAGGCCGCGAACTCCTCCTCGAAGCCGGCGACGCTGGCGCCCAGCACCAGCCGTCCGGAGCGGAACACGGTGTCGACGGCGTCGAGCAGGTCCTCGCGCTCGGCCTCGTACTCGGGCAGGTAGTCCCAGACATAGGTGGTCATCTCAGAGAGCACTCCGTTTTCCGTCGGGCGTGTGCGGTCGCTGTACGAACTCATGCCAGAAGTCCTCCACGGCGTTGGTGAGCGAGCGCCGCGGACGCCAGCCGAGCAGTCGCGCGGCGGGCTCGATGTCCACCCGGGACCAGTCCTCCGTGGAGTGCCGGACCCCGGTCCCCGGCCGCTCGGTGATCTCGGCGGGGACGCCGCTGCGGTCCACCAGCAGATCGACCAGGGCGCGCACGGGCACGCTCTCCCCGCGCCCCAGGTCGACCAGTTCGCCGGTGACCGCGGAAGTGGCCGCGACGATCACCGCGTCGGCAACGTCCCGGACGTCGACGTAGTCCCGGCGGGCCAGCAGCGGGTCCAGCTCGATCCGGGCGATGCCGTCGGGCCCGGGCCACGCGAGTCGGCCGGCGACCCGGCCGAGGAGACTGACCTCGGGGCTGCCGGGGCCTGCGAGGTTGGCGATGCGCAGCACCATCCCCGTCAGCCGACCGGTGCGCGTGCGGTCCAGCACCGCCTCGGTGGCCGCCAGTTTGGCCCGGCCGTAGGCGCTGGTGGGCCGGGCCGCGACGGCGGCGCCCATGGTGGTGCCGGCCGCGACCCTGCCGTACTCCAGGACCGAGCCGAGGTGCACCAACCGGGGGCGCTCACCGAGCAGTTCCAGCGCGTCCAGCAGCCTGAGGGCCGGGGCGGCGACGGCGTCCCACATCTCGGGGTCGGTGCGGCCCCAGATGCTGCCGACGGCGTTGACGACGACGGCGGGCCGCAGGTCGGCGAGCACGGCCGCGACCTCCTGCACGGGCTGCGTGCCGAGGTCGAGCCGCCGGAAGCGGCCGGCGAGCGGCGCGTCCGGAGGCCGGCGGGCCGCCGCGACCACCTCGTACCCGAGGTCGCCGAATCCCTCGCACACGTGCCGTCCCACGAAGCCGGTGCCACCGAGGACCAGGACGCCGGGACGAGCGGGCATGGATCCCTCCTTCCGTGTGGTGGGGGCACTCCTGCGCGTCAGCCTGACCGCTCGCGGTCGCGCATCGCTAGAGAGCCGGTTCCGGCTCCAGCGGTCCTCGACGTGCCCGCGCCAGTCTTGCCCCGGCGCCCGACGGCGCCGAGCACACACGGGAAGCGGCCAGGCAGAAAGGCGGTATCGCATGTACGGCGCCGACTCAGCGCGGTTCTACGAGGCGCAGCACACCGCACGGGGCAAGGACTACCGGGCCGAGGCCGAGGTGGTCGCCGGCGAGGTCCTGCGGCGTCGGCCGGACGCGTCCTCGGTGCTGGACGTGGCTTGCGGGACCGGCGGCCATCTGGCGGCGTTCGGGGAGCTGATCGGGCCGACGGAGGGCGTCGACCTGTCCGAGCCGATGCTGGAGATCGCCCGGCGGGACCACCCGGACGTGCCGCTGCACCTCGGTGACATGCGCGACTTCGACCTGGGCCGGATCTTCTCCGCGGTGACCTGCCTGTTCGCGTCGATCGGGTACGTGAACGGCGTCGGGGAGCTACGGGCGACGCTGTCCTGCCTCGCGCGGCACACGGAGCCGGACGGGGTGGTGGCGGTGGAGCCGTGGTGGTTCCCGGAGACGTACGTGGACCGCTGGGTCTCGAGCGATGTCGTCCGCTGGGACGGGACGACGGTCGCGCGGGTGGCGCACACCGTGCGCGACGGGGACGCCTCACGGATGGAGGTGCACTACCTGGAGGCCACGCCGGACGCCGGAGTGCGGCATCTGACGGAGGTGCACCGGGCGATGCTGTTCACCCGCGAGCAGTACGAGGAGGCGTTCCGGCTGGCCGGGCTGGAGCCGGAGTACGTGCCGAAGGTGATGTCCGGGCGGGGGCTGTTCGTCGGGGTGCGGGCCGGGCGGCCCGCTCAGGAGCGTTGACCGGAGAGCGGCGCAAGCGGCGCTCTGACGGACTTCGAGCGGGACGG
The DNA here is from genome assembly GCF_042717095.1 of Streptomyces sp. NPDC058632. Lineage (NCBI taxonomy): Bacteria > Bacillati > Actinomycetota > Actinomycetes > Kitasatosporales > Streptomycetaceae > Streptomyces > Streptomyces sp. NPDC058632. Next base: position 18,763 of record NZ_JBHXQZ010000092.1, read on the forward strand.
GGAAGTGTGGGCGGCTCCACCGCGCGGGTGCCGGCCGGGTACCTGCCAGACCTTGGAGGGTGTCACATGACCCGCCTGCTGCACATCGACTCGTCGTCGTCGAAGGACTCCGTCTCCCGCGCGCTGGCCGCCCGCTTCCGCGAGGTGTGGGACAAGGAGCACGGCCCCGACTCCGTGACCTACCGCGATCTGGTCGCCGAGCCGGTCCCGCACCTCAGCCCGGATGCCGTGGTCACACTGTGGTCGCAGCCCTGCACCGAGGCACAGCAGGCCACCGCCGCGCTTCAGCAGCGGCTGGTGGAAGAGATCCTCGCCGCGGACGCGCTGCTGATCAGCGTGCCGATGTACAACTGGACGATCCCGTCCGTGTTGAAGGCGTGGCTGGACCAGTCCCTGATCCTGGGCCGGACGCTGCCGTACGACCCGAGCAGCAAGCCGCTGGGCGGGCGGCCTGCGACGGTGCTGGTGGCGTGCGGCGGCTACTACGGGGCCGACTCGCCGGAGACCTCGATGGACCACTGCCGGCCGTATCTGACGACGGTGCTGAGCCAGGTGCTGGGCTACGAGCTGGAAATGATCACCGCGTGGCGCACGCTGGCCGGGGCCGGGCAGGGCTCCCCCGAGGAGGCGGAGCTGGCGGCCGAGTCGCTTCGGGCCGCGCAGGAGGCGACTGCGGCGCGGGCCGATGCGGTGGCCGCGTCAGGGGCGGTCGCCTGACCGGGCGCGGCTCGCGCCGGCGGCGCGTTGCAGACGGGCGGTGAGAGTGTGCAGGTGGTCGACGAGTTCGGGCGGCTCCTGCACCTCGAAGTCGAACCCGAACGCAGCCACCCACACCGCGAGCTGGTCCAGGCTCTCGGAGCCGATGCGCAGGATGCAGGTGTGCTCGTCGACGGGTTCCACCAAGCCCAGGTAGGCGGGCACCTCGTCGGAGACCTCACGGGCACCGGCGTGCATGGTGAGCACGGCCTGGTAGCGGTGGCGCTTGGTGGTGACACCGAGGGTGACGTACCGGGCGACGCCCTCGTCGGGCAACGGACGGGGGCGGAAGCGGGGGCCGTTCGGGATGCGCAGTTCCATCCGGTCGACGCGGAAGGTACGCCAGTCCTCACGGGCGGTGTCCCAGGCGAACAGGTACCAGCGGCGTTCGTTGTGGACGAGCCGATAGGGCTCGACGTCCCGGCGGGAGGGGGCGCCCTGCATGCCGCGGTAGTCGAAGCGGAGCCGTTCGTGGGTGCGGACGGCCGAGGCGATCGCGGTCAGGGTGTCGGGGTCGACGGTGGAGCCGAGCGTGGGCAGCGCGACCAGCGCGGAGTTGATGGAACTGATCCGGGCGCGCAGCCGCGTGGGCAGCATCTGGTCCAGCTTGGCCAGGGCCCGCGCGGAGATCTCGGCGATGCCGGTCACGGTGCCGGCAGCCGCAGTGCGCAGGCCCACGGCCACCGCGACGGCCTCCTCGTCGTCGAGGAGCAGCGGTGGCAGGGAGGCGCCCGAGCCCAGCTGGTAGCCGCCGCCGACGCCGCCGACGGAGTTGATCGGGTAGCCCAGGGAACGCAGCTTCTCGATGTCGCGGCGGACCGTGCGGGGGGTCACGTCGAGGCACTCGGCCAGTTCGTTGCCGCCCCAGTCGTGGCGGGTCTGCATGAGGGACAACAGTCGTAACAGTCGTGCCGAAGTCTCCAGCATGCGATCAGTGTCCCACCTTTCGCGGACCCAGCCTGTCCGCGATGGGTCCTAGCTTGGGCGGCAGGACGGAAGGAGATCTCTCATGACGATTCTTGTCTCCGGTGCGACCGGCAATGTGGGCCGCCCGATGGTGGAACAGCTGCTGGCGGCCGGGCATCGGGTCCGCGCCCTGACCCGTGACCCGCAGAAGGCGAACCTCCCGGACGGCGCGGAGGTGGTGGCCGGCAACCTGGCCGTGACGTCGAGTCTTCCCGAGGCGTTCGCGGGCGTGACGGCGGCGCACCTGATCAGTTTCGGTGACGACTACGCGCCGCTGACCAACGGCGCCGAGATCGCGCAGATCGCGGTGCAGGCCGGGGTGCGCAAGGTGACGATCCTCAAGGGCGACACGGAGAAGACCGGGCTGGACGAGGCCGTCGAGGCCAGCGGTCTGGAGTACACCTACCTGGCGCCGGTGGAGTTCATGTCGAACGCCCTGGAGTGGGCGGAGTCCGTGCAGAAGGAGGGCGTCGTCCGCGAGGGTTTCCCGGACGTGCCCAGCTCGATGGTGCACGAGGCGGACATCGCCTCCGTCGCCGCGACAGTGCTGACCACGGACGGTCACGCGGGCAAGGAGTACTGGCTGACCGGTCCCGAGGCGCTGACCGCGCCGCAGAAGGTGGCGGTCATCTCCGAGGTGCTGGGGCGTGAGGTGCGGTTCGTCGAGCTGAGCCGGGACGAGATGATCGCCCGCTGGCGCGAGCAGGGCTACGGCGACGACGACCTGGAGTTCTTCCTGACGATGCGCACGAACCCGCCGGAGGCGGGCCGCACCGTGCTGCCGACGGTGGCCGATGTCACCGGGCGGCCGGGCCGGGCCTTCGCCCAGTGGGTGCGGGAGAACGCGGCGGCCTTCGGAGGCTGACGCGGGCGGCCGGGGAGCCGCCGGCGGGGAGGCCGCCGCACGGGTTCGAGTTCGGCTGCACGGACCTTCTAGCAGCCGAGCCGAGCATGACGGGCGACAGGTGCGGCGGCAAACCCGCAACGAGGCATCTTCTGGAGGTGCGCTTTGTCAGCCTTTCCCCCGGCAGCCGCGGTGCAGGCACTCGCCGAGCACGGTGAGGGCTCCGCGTCCCTGCTGATGTCGGCGGCCGTCCGGTCCGGTCCGCTGTCCGGGCCCGGTGACATCCACCGCTGGCTGGCCGAGCAGCGGCGGCACGCGGTGATGGACGTACGGCCCGTACCGCTGGACAGCCTCACCGGCTGGCACACCGATCCGGACACCGGCGACATCGTGCACGCGTCCGGCAAGTTCTTCGCCATCACGGGGCTCGACGTCCAGGTGCCCGGAGCGACGGTGCCGCGCTGGCAGCAGCCCATCATCGACCAGCCCGAGGTCGGCGTGCTGGGCATCCTGGTCAAGGAGTTCGACGGGGTGCTGCACTGCCTGATGCAGGCCAAGGTGGAGCCGGGCAACTGCAACGGCGTCCAGCTCTCCCCGACCGTGCAGGCCACCCGCAGCAACTACACGCGGGTGCACGAGGGTTCGCCGGTGCCGTACCTGGAGTACTTCCAGGATACGGCCCGGCACCGGGTGGTCGCCGACGTCCGGCAGTCGGAGCAGGGCTCCTGGTTCCACCGCAAGCGGAACCGGAACATGGTCGTCGAGGTCACCGAGGACGTCGAGGTCCGCGACGACTTCCGCTGGATGACACTCGGCCAGGTCCACGAACTGTGCGCCATGGACGACGTGTTGAACATGGACACCCGCACCGTGCTGTCCTGTCTGCCCTTCGTCGGCCCGCATCTGCCGGAGGTTCTCGGGCCGGGCCGCGACGGCTTCACCACCGCGCTGCTGCACTCCTGTTCGGGCACGGGCATAGGCCGGTACGGCATGACCGAGGTCCTCAGCTGGGTCACGGACGTGCGCACCCGCGCACTCAGTGAGGCGCACCGCATCCCGCTGCGGGAGGTGACGCACTGGCACCGCGACGACGGTCGGATCACACACGCCAGCGGGCTGTTCTTCAATGTGATCGGTGTCAGCGTCACCGCCGGCGGCCGAGAGGTCGCAGCCTGGTCGCAGCCGCTGGTGGAGCCCTGCGACGAGGGGGTGGTGGCGTTCCTGGCCAAGCCCGTCGACGGCGTGCTGCACCTGCTGGTGCACGCGCGGGTCGAGGCGGGCTTCCTCGACGTCGTGGAGCTGGGGCCGACGGTTCAGTGCACCCCCTCCAACTACGAGGTGCTGCCCGAGGAGGCCCGTCCGCCGTTCCTCGACGAGGTGCTGGACGCCGCCCCGGAGCGGATCCGGTTCGACGCGGTGCACTCCGAGGAGGGCGGGCGGCTCTACCACGCCCGCAACCGCTATCTGATCGTGGAGACCGCCGAGGACTTCGAGCCCGGTCGTCCCGACTACCGGTGGTTGACCCTGGCCCAGCTCTCCCAACTGCTGCGGCACAGCAACTACCTGAACGTCCAGGCCCGCAGCCTGGTCTCCTGCTTGCACAGCATGACCACCTGAACAACCCCTGTCACCCTACCCACTTCACATCCGAGGAGACGGACATGGAGCACAGCGGCAGGCCCGCCGGCGTCGTGACCTTCATCAACCGGTTCACCGTGAGCGGTGACCCCCAGGAGTTCGAAGCCGCCTTCGCGAAGGTGGCCTCCTTCATGACGGCCCAGCCGGGCATCCTGGGCTACACCCTGTCCCGGCACGCCGAGAAGCCCGGCAGCTACGTCAACGTGGCGCTGTGGCAGGGCGCCGGCGCGCTGCGCGCCGCCGCCGCCCACCCCGACTTCGGCGCCCACGTCGGCGAGTTGCGCCGGCTGGCGACGAGCGAGTCCGACGTGTACGTGGAGCGGCAGCGTTATCTGGGCGACGCGACGCAGCAGGGCGAGGCGGTGTGACTGCTCAGCACGGCACGGCGCCCGCCGGCGACATCCGGATCGTCGGAGCCCGTGAGAACAATCTGAAGGACGTGTCGCTGACCATCCCGAGGAACCGGATCACCGTGTTCACCGGGCTGTCCGGCTCGGGCAAGTCCTCGTTGGCGTTCGGCACGGTCGCGGTGGAGGCGCAACGCCAGTTGTACGCCACCTTCAACTGGTTCATCCGCAACCAGCTGCCCCGCTACGGACGGCCGCACGTGACCGCCATCGAGAACCTGACCACCCCGGTGGTGGTCGACCAGAAGCCGGTCGGCGGCAACGCGCGCTCCACCGTCGGCACCATGACGGACCTGCTGTCGACGGTACGCGTGCTGTTCTCCCGCTGTGCCGCCCCCTCACTCGCCCCCGGCGGGTACTCCTTCAACGACCCGCAGGGCATGTGCCCCACATGCGAAGGACTGGGGCAGATGCGGCAGGTCGACGTCGACCGCGTGCTGGACCGCACCAAGTCCCTGGACGAGGGCGCGATCCGGCTCCCCACCCACAAGGTGGGCGGCATCGACTGGCAGCAGTACGCCGGCTCGGGCCACTTCGACACCGCCAAGCGGTTGTCGGAGTACACCGAGGACGAGTGGCGGATGCTGCTGTACGGCAGCGGCGGCACCGTCACCGTCCACTCGGCGAACACGAGCACCACGCTCAGGTACGAGGGTGTCGTCGCCCGGTTCGCCCGCACCAACCTCAAGCGCGACCTGAGCACCCTGAGCGAGCGGGCCCGCGGCAATATCGAGCAGTTCATCACCCTCGGCCCGTGCACCGACTGCCGCGGCACCCGCCTCGGCCCGGACGCGCTGGCGTCGACCATCGACGGCCGTACGGTCGCCGACTACTCCGGCATGGAGATCAGCGAGCTGATCCGGGTCCTCGGCGCCATCGAGGACCCGGTGGGCTCGCGGATCGCCGCGGATCTGAGGGAGGCGCTGGGCAGGGTCGAGGCGATCGGCCTGGGCTACCTCTCCCTGGACCGGCCCACGGGATCGCTGTCGGGCGGTGAGGCACAGCGGCTGAAGATGGTGCGCCACCTCAGCAGCAGCCTCACCGGTATGACGTACATCTTCGACGAGCCCAGCACCGGGCTGCACCCGAAGGACGTGGGGCGGCTCGGCGAGCTGATGCGGGCCCTGCGGGACCGGGGCAACACCCTGATCGTCGTGGAGCACGACCCGGACGTCATCGCCATGGCCGACCATGTCGTCGACCTCGGCCCCAAGGCGGGCCCGCTGGGCGGTGAGATCGTGTTCACGGGCACGTTCGAAGGGCTGCGGAACGCGGACACGGTGACCGGGACGGCGCTGCGCCGCTGCGGGTCGGTGAAGACCGAGGTGCGCCGCCCGACCGGCAAGCTGTCCGTGGAGGGCGCGGACCTGCACAACCTGAAGAACGTGACCGTCGCCTTCCCGACCGGGGTGCTGACCGCGGTGACCGGTGTGGCCGGGTCGGGCAAGTCCAGCCTGGTCACGGGCGCGTTCAGGGAGGCGCATCCGAACGCGGTGTTCGTCGACCAGTCGCCGGTGAGGGCGTCGGCCCGGTCCACGCCGGTGAGCTATCTGGAGGCGATGGACCCGATCCGCAAGCTGTTCGCCAGGGCCAACAAGGTGCCGGCCGGCCTGTTCAGCTTCAACTCCTCCGGCGCGTGCGGCGAGTGCCAGGGCCGTGGGGAGATCGTCACGGAGCTGGCCTACATGGACCCGGTGCGGTTGCGCTGCGAGGCGTGCCGGGGCCGGCGTTTCCACGAGGAGGTGCTGGAGCACCGGGTGCGGGGCGCGTCGATCGCTGACGTGCTGGAGATGACCGCCGGGGACGCGGCCGGATTCTTCACCGAGCCCGACATCGCCGCCCGCATCGGCCGCCTGGTCGACGTCGGGCTGTCGTACCTGGCCCTCGGACGGTCACTGAGCACCCTGTCCGGCGGCGAGCGGCAGCGGCTGAAACTGGCGAGCCACCTCGACCGCTCGGAGGGCGTGTACGTCCTCGACGAGCCGACGACGGGGCTGCACATGGCCGACGTCGACGGCCTGGTCGTGCTGCTGGACCGCCTGGTCGAGCAGGGCAACACCGTCATCGTCGTGGAGCACAACCTGGACGTGGTGCGCCAGGCGGACTGGGTGGTCGACCTCGGACCCGGCGGCGGCCGGCACGGCGGCGAGGTCGTGTTCACAGGCACCCCGCAGGAGCTGCTGGAGGCGCCGCGGTCGGCGACCGGCGAGCACCTGCGCCGGTACTGCGCGACCTGACGGCGGACCTCACCCGCGCTCTCTCAAGCTGCCTTCCAGCCAGGGACGAGAGGGCGCACGAAGACTCGGTGACAGCCCACGGGGTTGGGGGGGGGGCCCGCCGCCCCCCCCCCCCCGCCCCCCCGGGAACCGGGTGTGGGGGGGCCCCCAGAGCCCCCCCCCCCCCCCCCCCCCCCCCCCCCCCCCCCGCCGCCCCCCCCCCGATG
>NZ_JBHXQZ010000092.1:25826-31592 GCF_042717095.1 Streptomyces sp. NPDC058632
ACGAGAGGGCGCACCAAGACTCGGTGACCGCCCACGGGGTTGTGGCGTCCCCTCGCCGCCACAACCCCGTTCCCGCTGTGACACGTCTTTGTGGGGGAAACCGATGACCACCGCCGACCACGACCCCGAGGCCACCGGACAGGCCGTCCAGGAGACCTTTCCCTACGAGCGGCGGTGCCCGTTCGCCCCGCCCGTTCAGTACGAACAGCTCATCGGCAAGCGCCCGGTGTCCAAGGTCCGCCTGGCCACCGGGCGCGAGGCCTGGGTGGTGGCGGGACTGAAGGAGGCCCGGCAGATCCTCACCGACAGCAGGATCAGCTCCTCGCGCACCCACGCCAACTACCCGTTCTACTTCGACGCGCCGCCCCAGATGCGCACCGACAGCTCGTTCATCGCCTTCGACCCGCCCCGCCACACCGACGCCCGGCGCAAGGTCGCCCCCTCGTTCACGCACCGCAATGTGCAGAAGCTGCGCGAGGCCATCGAGCGCACCACCGACGCATGCATCGACGCACTGCTCGCCGCGGGCCCGCCCGCCGACCTGCACCGCCTGCTGTCGTTGCCGGCGCCGATGGCGATGATCTGCGATCTGCTGGGCGTGCCGCCCGAGGACCGCGACTTCCTCCAGCAGCACGGCGAGCGCCTCTTCGGCGGCACCAGTTCCCAGGCCGAACGCGAGGCCGCGGTCGTCGAGGTCGGCGCCTATCTGGAGGAACTGGTCCGCCGAAAGGACCGTGAGCCCGGCGACGACCTGATCAGCAGGACCGTCGCCGCGCACCGCACCGAGGACGGGACGTACGACGTCCGGGACGTGGTGAACACCTGCCGCATGCTCATCAACGGCGGCCACGAGACGACCGCCAACCACATCACCCTCGGTGTGGCGGCACTCCTGGAGCATCCCGAGCAGCTCGACGCCCTCACCCGCGACCCGTCGCTGATCGGGCCCGCGGTCGAGGAACTGGTGCGCTACCTCGGGCTCGGCGACCTCGCCGTGCCCCGCGTGGCGCTCGCCGACATCGAGATCGGCGGCGAGACCATCCGCGAGGGCGACGGCGTCCTGGTGCTGCTCCAGGCCGCCAACCGCGACCCGCGCGAGTTCGACGACCCGGACCGGCTGCTCCTGTCCCGCGGCAGCCGGCGGCATGTCGGGTTCGGGCACGGCACCCACCTGTGCATCGGCGCCGACCTGGCCCGCCTCGAACTGGAGGTCGTCCTCACCCGGCTGTTCCAGCGCGTTCCCACCCTGCGCCTGGTCACCCCGGTCGACGAACTCCCCACGAAGGAACGGGCGATCGTCTACGGCGTGTGGCGGCTGGACGTCACCTGGTGAACTCCGGCGACCGGCCCGGCGACACCCACGGCCGCCGTCCGGCGGTCCGCCGGGCCTCGCAATGTCATGTCCGCTTCCCCTGGAGGCAGTTGTGAGGTTCGACGACATCTTCGTACGGGGCACCGGCGCCTGGTTGCCGCCCCGCCGGCGGCTCGATGACGCCGTCGTCGCCGGTGACTGCCCGCCCGTCCTGGTCTCCCGCACCGAGGTGCTCTCCGTGACGGTGGCGCAGGACGACTCCGCGCCGGAGATGGCCGTGCGCGCGGCCTGCCGAGCGGTGGAGCGTGCCGGTTCCACCGCCGCCGACGTGGACCTGATCCTGCACGCCGACACCTGGTTCCAGGGGCACGATGCCTGGGCGGTGGCGTCGTACGTGCAGCGCGAGACGCTCGCCAACCAGTGCCCGGCGCTGGAGATCCGGCAGATGTCCAACGGCGGCCTGGCCGCACTCGATCTCGCCGCCTCCTATCTGGCCGCCGCACCGGCCCGTCGGGACGCCCTGCTCACCACCGGTGACCGCTACGGCCTGCCCGGCTTCGACCGCTGGCGCACCGACCCCGGCACGCCGTACGCCGACGGGGGCACCGCCCTCGTGCTGTCCCGGCGCGGAGGCTTCGCCCGCCTGGTCTCCCTGGCCGCTCACGCCGACCCGGAGCTGGAGCCCCTGCACCGCGGCGAGGACCCGTTCGCCGAGGCCCCGCTCGGCCACCGGGTGCCGCTGTCGTTCGAGGACGCCACCCGCGCGTTCAACGTGCGGCACGGGATGTCGTACGCGCTGCGCAGACTCGCCGAGGGGCAGGCCACCGTGCTCAAACACGCACTGTCCGACGCCGGTCTCGAACTGCCGGAGATCGACTGGGTGGTGCTGCCCCATTTCGGCCGGATGCGCCTGGAGTCGCTGTACTACGAGCGGTTCGGCATCGACCCGGCCCGCACGACCTGGGAGTGGAGCCGCACGGTCGGCCATCTCGGCGCCGGCGACCAGTTCGCGGGCCTCGACCATCTCGTGGCGACCGGCAGGGCCGCACCGGGCGACCGCTGCCTGCTGGTCGGGGTGGGCGCCGGATACAGCTGGGGCTGCGCCGTGCTGGAGATCCTGGAGCGGCCGGACTGGGCCGGCTCCCCCGCCGAGCGCTAGGTCCTCCCCCCTCATCTCTCTTCGTCTTATCGCGATCTCTTGGAGTTGCACAGATGGATGGCACTGTCTCCACCCGCAACGACGGCGGTACCGGGCAGCAGGGCGAGCCGATCGCCGTCGTCGGCGTCTCCTGCCGCTTCCCGGACGCGCCGTCCCCGCGCGCGTTCTGGCGGCTGCTGAGCGAGGGCAGGCACACCGTCCGGCAGGCCCCGAAGGAGCGCAGGAGCGGCGGAGAGGCGGAGTGGGGCTCCTTCCTCGACAGCGTCGACCGGTTCGACGCCGCCTTCTTCCGGATCTCTCCGCGGGAGGCCGCCGCCATGGACCCGCGCCAGCGGCTGGTTCTGGAGCTGGGCTGGGAAGTCCTGGAGGACGCCGGGGTCGTGCCCGCCGACGTGGCGGGGACCCGGCTCGGCGTCTTCGTCGGATCCATCTGGGACGACTACGCGCACCTGGCGTACCGCACCGCCCGCACCTCGGCGACGCAGCACACCATCACCGGCATCCACCGCGGCATCATCGCCAACCGTCTGTCGCACTTCCTGCGGGTACACGGGCCCAGCATGACCGTGGACACCGGCCAGTCCTCGTCGCTGGTCGCCGTTCATCTGGCCTGCGAGAGCCTGCGCCGCGGCGAGTCGGCGACCGCGGTCGCGGCCGGGATCAACCTCAGCCTGCTCGCCGAGGCCTCCCTGGTGTCCGTCCGATGGGGCGGCCTGTCCCCGGACGGCCGCTGCTACACCTTCGACGCGCGTGCCAACGGCTACGTCCGCGGTGAGGGCGGCGGCGCGGTCCTGCTGAAACCGTTGGACCGCGCCCTGGCCGACGGCGACCACGTCTACGGCGTCCTGCTGGGCAGCGCGGTGAACAACGGCTGGGGCGCCTCCCTCACCCTGCCGAGCGCCGACGCGCAGGCCGACGTCGTGCGCGCGGCCTGCGCGCAGGCGCAGGTGGCCCCGGACGAGGTGCAGTACGTCGAACTGCACGGCACCGGCACCCCGGCGGGCGACCCGGTCGAGGCGAGCGCGCTCGGCGCGGCCCTCGGCGGTACGCGGGCGGCCGGGGATCCCCTGCGCGTCGGTTCGGTGAAGACCAACATCGGCCATCTTGAGGGCGCCGCCGGCATCGCCGGCCTGATCAAGACGCTGCTGTGCCTGGACAACCGCCGACTGCCCGCCAGCCTCAACTTCGACCAGCCCCACCCCGCCATCGACCTGGACGGGCTGGGCCTCGCGGTGCAGCGGCGCCTGGAGGACTGGCCGCACCCGGATCAGCCACTGGTGGCCGGGGTCAGCTCGTTCGGGATGGGCGGCACCAATTGCCACGTCGTACTCGCCGAACGCCCGGCCGCGCCGGACCGCGAACCCCCTGTGCCCCCGGTCCGCGAAGGCGGCCATCTGCTGCCCTGGCCGGTGTACGGACGCGGGGAGGCGGCGCTGCGCGAACAGGCCGCGAGACTCCGGGAGTTCGTCGCCTCTGACGGATCCGGCACGGCAGGGGCCGTTGCCCGCGCCCTGGCCACCACCCGTTCGCGGTTCGAGCATCGGGCCGTGGTGGTGGGCCGCGACCGGGAGGCGCTGCTCGCCGGTCTGGCCGCCATCGAGGCGGGCAAGCCGGCACCGGGCACGGTCACCGGACGCACCACCGGCGGAAGCCTCGCCGTCCTGTTCTCCGGGCAGGGCAGCATGCGGCCGGGCACGGGCCGCGAACTGTACGACTCCTTCGCCGCGTTCGCCGACGCCTTCGACGAGGTGTGCGCCGAGCTGGACCCGCTGCTGGGCACGTCCCTCAGGGAGACGGTCTTCACCGGCGGCGGCGAGGCGATCCGGCGCACCGACCTCGGCCAGGCGGCGCTGTTCGCCGTCGAGACCGCCCTGTACCACCTGATCACCGCGCTCGGCGTCCGGCCCGAGGTCCTCGCCGGTCACTCGGTCGGAGAGCTGGCCGCGGCCCACGCGGCCGGGGTCCTCTCCCTCACCGACGCCTGCACGCTGATCGCCGCGCGCGGCCGGCTGATGGCAGCCCTGCCCAAGGGCGGCGCGATGACGGCCGTGTTCGCCCCGGAGGCCGAGGTGGCGCCGCTGCTCGCGAGCCGGGAAGGGGAGTTGTCCGTCGCCGCGGTCAACGGTCCCGCGTCCGTGGTGCTCTCGGGCACCGCGGCGGCCCTGGCCGAGGTGACGGACCTCCTCCACGCCCGCGGCCACCGCACCAGGCCGCTCGCCGTGGCCCACGCCTTCCACTCCCCTTTGATGGACCCGGTGCTGGGCGACTTCGCCCAGGTCTGCGCCGGCCTCACGTACCGCGCGCCGCGCCTGCCCGTCGTGTCCACGGTCACCGGGCAGGTCGCCGAGGGGACGGATCTGTGCTCACCGGAGTACTGGGGGGACCATGTCCGCCGCCCGGTGCGGTTCCTGGACGCCGTGCGGACCGTACGGGAGCAGGGCACGGACACCTTCCTGGAGCTGGGTCCGGACGCGGTGCTCTCGGCGCTGGTGCCGAGGTGTCTGCCGGACGTGACTCCGGGCATGTCGGCCGCCGTCCTGCGCCACGGACGGCCGGAGGAGGAAACCCTGCTGACGGCCCTCGGGCGCGTCCATGTGCGAGGTACGGCGGTGGACTGGGCCGCGCTGACCCCGGCCACCGGGCAGCGCGCTCCGCTGCCGACGTATGCCTTTCAGCGGCGGCGCTACTGGCTCCCGGCCGACGGGGAGGTCGAGCGGGCGGAGGTTTCCGAGGGCGCGCACATGCTGGTGGACGAGCCTGCGGCCCTTGGCGGGCCCCGGGTACTCGCTGAACCCTCGGTCCTTGAAACGCCTGCCGAGAGCGCCCCGGGCGTTCCGCTCGCCCGCGAGCTGGGTGCGCTGTCCGCGCCGGAGCGTCGGCGGGTCGTGCTCGACCTGGTCGCAGGACACGTCGGCGCGGTCCTCGGCACTCCGGCCGGCGAACCGACAGAGGTCTCGGCGCACTTCACCGACCTCGGCATGGACTCCATGATGGCTCTCACACTGAGCGAGACACTGTCCGCCGCGACCGGTCTCGACGTGCACAGCGGATCGGTGTACGACTTCCCGACGCCGGAGCGGCTGACGGACCATCTGGTCGAGCTGATCGCACCAACGGCGCACCGGGAGGCTCTCGCGCCGGTCCGTGCCGCCTCGGTCCCCGACGCTCAGGACGAGGACGACCCGGTCGTCGTGGTGGGCATCGGCTGCCGGTTCCCCGGCGGCATCACCACCCCCGGCGGGCTCTGGCGGCTCCTCGTCGACGAGGAGCACGCGATCACGGACTTCCCGACCAA
>NZ_JBHXQZ010000093.1:0-31244 GCF_042717095.1 Streptomyces sp. NPDC058632
TTCCGGGGGCAAAGGGCTGTCCGTGACGGGCCGCTTACGGCGTACCCGGCGTCCGCGGCCCGTCACGGTTGTACGGGCTGCTCCGTCAGCCGCTCACCGGCGACGGAGACTCGGTCCGGCTGCCGCCTCCGGGGACGGGGACCGTCGCCCCGCGCAGCGGAGTCGCCCTGAGCCGACGGCGTACGCCCTGGACGAGGGTGGGCGCCGTGAACGTCGCGCCGTGGACGAAGCGCATGGCCGGTCCGAACCCGGAGGCGGTCACCAGGCCCGCGAGGAACAGGCCGGGGTGGGACGACTCGAAGCCGCGCCCGGTCGCCGGGGAGCCGTCGGGCAGGACCGCCAGCGCCCCGCGCAGTTCGGCGGAGAGCATGCCGAGCCGGTCGCGCTGCGCCCGGAACCCCGTGGCCGCGATGACGTGCTCGGTCTCCAGGGCGCCCGCGGCGCCCTCGAGGTTCATCGTGTCCAGCCGTACACCGCCCGGTACCGCGCAGGCCGCGGTGACCCTGTGGCCCGGCAGCAGCTCCACCGCGCGCTCCACCCGGTCCCGCACCCACCAGGCCCCCGCCGGCCCCAGTGCCGTCGCCGCGATGCGGGCCCGGGTCGGCTGCGGCAACCGCCGGAAGAGGCCGGGACGCTCCGAGTAGAACCAGTTCCGCCAGCCGGGGCCGAGACCGCTGTGCGGGGAGCGGACCGACTGCCACCAGGGGCGCTCCCAGGGCGGCGGAACGTCGTTCCAGACCAGCCGCTCCGCCCGCGCCAGCACCCGTACGCGCGTGCCCTGCTCGGCGAGCAGCGCCGCCGTCTCCAGGGCCGCCTGGCCGCCGCCGATCACCGTGACGTCCTTGCCGCGGAACTGGTCGAGGCCGCTGTGGTGGCTGCTGTGCGTCACCAGCGACGGGTGCAGTCCGCGCAGGGCGGACGGGACCTCGATGAACGGCATCACCCCGACCGCCAGCGCCACCGTCCGTGTCTGCAGCGCCTGCCCGTCCGCGGTCACCACCGTGAAGCCGTGGGGACCCGACGACACCCGGGTCACCATGCGCTCGTCCACGTCCGGCACGGCGTGGCGCGCGAACCACAGGCCGTACGACGCGAACTCCGCCACCGGAATCGGCTCGGCGTGACGTGCCGTCAGCCCCTGCTCCTCGCAGTACGCGGCCAGGCCCCAGCGTCCGCCCGGATCCGAAAGGTTGGACGCCCAGGGCTCCGACTTCAGGAACATGCCCCCGGGCATGTGGTCCCGCCAGGACGCCATGGGCCGCCCGAACACGCGCAGGCGCAGCCCGGCGGCCGCCGCGTGGGACGCGATCGACAGACCGTACGGACCGGCGCCGACCACCACAAGGTCGTACATCATCAACTGCTCGCTTTCTCGTTGTCGGTCAGGGAGGGGGAGGCCGCCCGGGGGACTTCGGGAAGTGCCGGTGCCGGTGCCGGTGTCTGCTCCGGTGCCGCCGCGCCGGAGCCCAGCCGCTCCCGCAGCCGGCCGGACACATGACGGGCCCACAGGGACCACATCGCCCGTCCGGGGCCGCGGTCGTCCGGGGCGTACCAGGCCAGTTCGCGGCCGCCCGGCGCCGCACGCAGCACCGCGAGCGGCGCGTAGTTCTCCACCACGAACGCCCTCCCAATCACCGGATCCCCGTCCGGCAGCGGACGGCCCGTCAGGTCCAGGTGCAGGGCGCGGACGACGTCCAGTCCCGCCCTGTCCTCGAAGAGGCGGAACTGGGCGCCGGGGCGCGGGTTGAAGTCGAGCAGGTGGTAACGGCCCGTCGTGCCGCAGCGGCGGAAGTCGAGGTCGAAGACGCCGCGGTAGCCCAGTTCACCGGTGAGCCGCTCGGCCAGGGCGCGCAGGTGCGGATTGGGGGCCCAGCTGCCCACCGCGGTCAGCCCCGCGCCGCGCGGCCAGGCCAGCCGCTTGACGCCCGGCCCGCCGGCGCGCACGGCGCCCGACCGGTCGGCGTAGCCGTGGAAGAACCAGTCCCGGTTCGGGCCCGGCGGCAGATACGCCTGCAGCAGGAGCGGGCTGCCCGCCTCCCCGGTGCGCAGGTACAGCTCCCGGGCCTGCTGCGCGGAGCGCACCAGCAGCGTGCTGCGCAGCCCGCTGCCGGCCGGCAACAGCCAGGACCGGCTCCACTTCGCCACCACCGGCAGTCCGAGCCGCGTCGCGTCGTCGGCGGCCCGCTGGGGGCTGTCGGGGATGAGCGTCGTGGGATGCGGAAGGTCCGCCGACGCGCACACGGCCGCCAGTTCCGCCTTGTCGGCCACGCGTTCGGGCAGCGTGCCCGGCATCTCCGGCAGGAGGTAGGAGGGGGCGAGAGCGTTCCGCAGGCGTCCCGCGGCGATCGCGCTCGCGTCGTCCATCGGGACCAGGACGGCGGGACGCGCGATCCGGTCGGCGACGCGGCGCAGCACGGCGAGGACGTCGTCCGAGGACGCTCCGGGCAGCGGCGGGGGATGCAGCCGGCGGACGTAGCGTGAGCTGCGCACGGGGCTTCGGGACTCGTCGGCGACGACGTGCACCTCCACCCCCGCCCTGCCCAGCGAGCGCACGGCCCCGAGCGTTCCGTGGTGGAAGGGATTGTGGTCGACCCGCAGAATCACGGCGGGGACACGTGTGTCGAGCAGCGGCACGAACTTTCTCTTTCTTTTTGAATTCGCTCACCCGCATGGGCGAGCATGGCACTCGAAAGCCTTAGTGGTAGTGGCGTCGGGGGAATTCTTGTGACTGACTTTCGGATGACTGTTCGTCAATAGAGGGTCCGGAGACAGAAAGTCACAAGGACGGACAGGCCGAAGGCCGGAGACGAGAGCGAAGACAGGAGCAGGCATGTCCCCACAGCACGAACGTGTCCGGGTGCGCGGGCTGGTCGTGGGCGCGGTGGCGACAGCCGTGTCGGCCGTCCTGGCGTCCGGCCCCGGGGCAGGGGCGGCGAGCGCCGGTGACGCCGGCGTTCCGGCGCCGGAGCCGACGGCGTCCGCGGCCGCTTTCCCGGACCTCGTACAGCGGCCCGTCCCCGTGCCGTCGGTCCCCGCCCCGTTGATCCCGGCGCCGTCGGTCCCCGCCCCGTCGGTCCCGGTCGTCGTGCCCCCGGCCGTCCCGGTGCCGGGCGCGCAGGGCCCGCCCTTCGGCGCCTTCCTCGGCTCCGACGAGCGGGGCGTGGACCGGATCCGGGAGTTCAGCCGCTGGCTGGGCGGCGCCGAACTCCGCGTCGGCCACACCTACCTGCCCGGCAACCACTGGAGCGACATCGAGGGCGACATCCGCTTCCTCGAGTCGTGGGCGCGCTGGCGCAACGAGAAGGCCGACCGGATGCTCGTCCTCAACGTGCCCCTGCAGGAGCGCAACGAGGCGGGTGTCCCGGACCACGAGGTCCGGGAGCTGTTGCGGCGGGGCGCCGCCGGGGAGTTCGATCACCACTTCCGCGCGCTGGCCGAACGGCTGGTCCGGCTGAAGGTGCCGGACACGATCCTCGTGCTCGGCTGGGAGATGAACGGCGTCACGTACACCCACCGCTGCGGGCCGGACCCGGAGTCCTGGAAGGCGTACTGGAACAGGATCGTCACCACCATGCGTGCGGTGCCGGGCCAGAGGTTCAGGTTCGACTTCACGCCGAGCCGCGGCCGGGACGACGTTCCCTGGACGCAGTGCTACCCGGGGGACGACACGGTCGACATCATCGGCATGGACTCCTACGACCAGCCGGCCGGAATGCCCTTCGACGAACAGGTCGAGGAGCCCTACGGACTTCAGGAACACGTGGATTTCGCGAAAGCCCGCGGCAAACCCATCTCCTATGCCGAATGGGGGCTTTTCCACAACGGCGACAATGCCGAGTACATGCGGCGCATGCTCGCCTGGATGGACAAGCACAAGCCGCTGTACAACACGCTGTCCGACTACTGCCCGCACGGTGTGTGGCGGTGCGACGGAAACCCGGCCTCGTCCCGCGTCTACCGGTCCGTCCTCTTCGGCCGCAACACCGCGGTGCCCCCGGTGCTCGCCCCCGTGCCGCCCGTGCCGCCCGCCCCGCCCGTGCCGCCCGCCCCGCCCGTCCCCACCGCACCGCTGCCCGAGGAGGACTGCTCGCCGCTGGATCTGGGCAGCAGGGTGGAGTTCTGGCTCGGCGGGAAGTTCTGCCTCCGCGTCGACTGGTGACCGCGCACCCGCCGGCGCGACCCTGAGCGCGCCCGCCCCGGCTCTCGCCGGCCGGGCCGGGCTCACCGTCGTCACCGTTGTCCGCGCGCATCGGCGGCGGGAGCGGGGCCGGGCACCGAGGCGGCGGGGGCGGGGGCGTCGTCCCCGCCGGTCCGCCGCGGCCGGGCCAGCAGGGCGAGCCCGCCCAGCAGACCACCCGCACTCGCCCCCACCAGAGCGGTCAGCGCCGGTGAGGCGGACGTCGGCCTGCTCGGCTTCACCGCACGCGAGAACTGCACGAGCCGGACCTGAGTGCTGCTCCTGGCGGCGTCCGCGTGCCGGGTCAGCGCGCGGGAGACCGCGTTGGCCATGTCGACGGCGAGGTCGGGGCGTGAGGAGGTGGCCGAGACGGCGACCATCGGCGCGTCCGGTGACGTCGCCGTGCGCACGCTGTCCTGCAGGGTCCGCACCGGCACGCCCGCCCACACCTGCGCGTCCCCGAGCACCGCGAGCTGCGTGGCCACCCGTCCGTACGCCTGCGCGAACCCGCGGGCGGATTCCGGGGTGGACTGCGCGGTCGGCACGGCGACGACGTAGCTGGTGGCCGTGTACGTCGTGGAGGTGAACAGGCCGTACGCGCCGCCGAACAGGCAGCCGGCCAGGGCGCCGGCCACGATCACGGACCAGGCCGGCAGCCTCCTGGCACGGGCCAGGAACAGACGGAGCCGGAGGGTCGGAGTGTCGGTCATGAGGAGCTTGCTCCCAGAGAGGAGGAGGAAGAGGAGGGGGACGACGACGAACGGGCGACAGCTGCCGTGTACACGTCCATGAGCCGGTCGGCGCTGCGGGTGATGCTGTAGCGGTGCGCGACCTGTGGGGCGGTGCGCGGCAGCGGGCCCGCCGCCCGGACCTCGGAGATCGCCCGCGCGTACGCCTCGGGGCCGCCCCGCACGCGCCGGGCGCCGGCCACGGGCGGCGGCGGCAGGTCCTCGATCGCCGGGCAGGAGGCGTAGACCACGGGCAGGCCCGACGCCAGCGCCTCCACGACCGCCAGGCCGAAGGCCTCCTCCGGGGACGGGGACGCCAGCACGTCCATCGCCGAGGTGAGGGACGGCAGGTCGGGGCCCGGGGAACCGTCCGGAACGTAGGGGCGTTCGCCGGTGAACAGGACCCGGTCGGCCACACCGGCCGCACGGGCCGTGCGGCGCAGGGCGTGCTCCTCGGGGCCGCCGCCCACCAGCAGCAGCCAGTGGTCGTCCGGGAGCCGGGCGAGCGCGTGGACGAGGACGTCGAACCGCTTCCCGGGGGTGAGCCGGCCGACGCCGCCCACGACGAAAACGCCCTCCGGCAGACCGAGCCGGCGGCGGGTGTGCGCGCGCCGCTCCGCCTCGAAACGGAAGCGGTCCAGGTCGATGCCGTTCGGGACGACCTCGATCCGGGGAGCGGGCACGCCCCAGCGCTTCAGCCGGTCGGCCACCGCCGGGGACACGGCGACCGTCGTCGAGCCGAGCCGCTCGCTGGAGACGTACAGCGCGCGCACCCCCGCCGTCAGCCTGCGGCCCTCCATCTGCGAGTCGCCCAGGGAGTGTTCGGTGGCGACGACCGCGCGGACCCCGGCGACGCGCGCGGCGAGCCGGCCGTAGACGCAGGCCCGGTACAGGTGCGTGTGCACCAGGTCGTAGCCGCCCGAGCGGATCAGCCGGGCCAGCCGCGGGAGCGCGGTCACGTCACGGTTGCCGCCCATGCCGAGATGCGTGACGCGGACACCGTCGGCGGCGAGGCCCTCGGCGACCGCACCGGGGTTGGTGAGCGTCACGACGTCGCAGTCGACGGGCAGGTGACGCAGCAGCAGACGCAGCTGCTGCTCGGCCCCGCCGACGCCGAGGCCGGTGATGATGTGCAGAGCCCTCATGTCACAGGCCTCCCGCCGGGCGCCGGCGCAGCCGGTGCAGCCGGTACTTCAGACGCAGGCGCCACGCCGTGTCGTTCTGGCCGATGTGCACGCGCGGCAGGGCGTGCGGGCCGGTCAGCGGGCCGGGGTCGATGGCGCAGGCGTAGGTGTAGCCCGCCTCCCGCACGGCCCGTACGGCGCGTACGTCGACCGTGCCGTACGGATAGCAGAAGCCGTCGACCCGGGCGCCGGTCAACTCCGCCAGCCGCTCGCGGCTTTCGGTCACCTCGGCCGTGAGGGCGAGGTCGTCCGCCCGGGTGAGATCGATGTGGGTCAGCCCGTGCGAGCCGATCTCCACTCCCTCGGCCGCCGCGTACCGGATGCCGTCCGCGGTCAGCAGCGGCTTGCGGGGGCCGAGCGGGTCCCAGGCGTTGTCGCCGCCGAGCCGCCCGGGCAGGACGAAGAGCGTGGCGCCGCAGTCCCAGCGGCGCAGCAGGGGCAGGGCGTCGGTGACGAAGTCGGCGTACCCGTCGTCGAAGGTCAGCCCGACCAGGCGCCGCCCTTCGCCCCGGGCGCGGGCGGCGAGCAGGTGGGCCACGGACACGCCCCGCAGCCCTCGCCGGCGCAGCCAGGCCAGCTGCCCCTCGAGCCGCTCGGGCGTGACCGTGATGCGGTACGGATCGTCCGAGCAGTCGCCCACCGAGTGGTACATCGCCACCCACGGGACAGGGCCCGGGGGCGCGGCGGGACGTCTGCCGGTGTCGAAGGAATCGACGGAGTCGACCGAGTTCACGGAACCGACGGAATCAACGGGAGCGGCCATGGGTGAGCCTTCGTGTGACGGTGCGTACGGAGCGCACGGCGGATGCGGAGCCCTGGACGCCCAGGGACAGGCAGAGCGCGACGAAGACGCCGGTCACGCTCAGGACGCCGGCCGCGAGCCCCGCCACCGGGGACGCGAACCGGCTCGCGGCGAACACCCCGGCGACGGTGGCGACGACCGCGGCGAGCACGGGCCTGCCCAGCTCGGCCAGGACCGGCCGGACCCGCAGGCGGACACCGTGGGGGCTGCCGCGCCGGGACGCTCGCAGACCGGTCAGCAGCAGGGCTGCCGTGACGGTGATGCCGAACGCGTTGGCGGCGGCGATCCCCGCGACCCCCCAGGGGCGCACGGCGACGGCGCCGATCACCGACGTGGCGGCGATGCCCGCGCCCATCACCGCGAGGGGATACCAGCTGGGCCGGCCCGCCGAGAAGTACGAGCGGACCAGCGCCCCCACCAGGGTCTGCCCCAGCAGCCCGAGGGCGTACACGCGCATGACGTCCGAGGTCGCCACGGTGTCGTCCGCGGTGAACGCGCCGCGCTGGAAGAGCAGTTCGATCATCTGCGGGGCGCAGGCGATCACCGCGCCCATGCCCGTCAGCACCACACAGGAGGACAGCACCAGATCCCGCTCCACACGGTCGCGGGCGCGTTCGGTGTCCCCGTCCGCCAGCGCCCGCGCCACCACGGGGAAGGTGACGGTGCACACCATCAGCGACAGTGTCATCGGGATCTGGGCGACCTTCTGCGCGTAGTTCAGGTGCGAGATGGCCCCGGAGGGCAGGGAGGAGGCGAGGAAGCGTTCGACCAGGACCTGCGACTGGCGGCACAGCGCGAAGAGGAGGACGGCGGCGATCAGGGCGAGCCGTACCGGCCGCTCCTGCGCGTCGCCCGTCGCGCCCCGGACGGCGGCCGGGGCGCGGGACGCCAGCTGCCGCCACAGCGACGGCAGTTGCACCAGCACCATCAGACAGCCGCCCACCGCGACCCCGGCCGCCGCCGCGCGCACGCCCCACGTGCGGCCGAGCAGGAACATCGCGGCGATGATGCCGGTGTTGTAGGCGACGTAGATGGCCCCGGGCGCGACGAAGCGGCGGTGTGCGCGCAGGGCGGCGCTGCAGTAGCCGGCGATCCCGAAGGCCAGCAGGCTGATCGCCGTGAGCCGGGTGCAGTCGACGGCCAGCCGGGGGTCGGGCAGGCCCGGCGCGAGGACCTGGACCAGGAACGGGGCCACGGCGGCGACCAGGGCGGCCGCCGCGGCGAAGGCGAGGCACAGCCGGGGCAGCGTGGCGGCGACCAGGGCGCGGACCGGGTCGCCCGGTTCGCCCCGGGCACGTCGGGCCAGTGCCATGCTGAACGCCGGGATCAGCGCGATCGCCAGCCCGTCCTCGATCAGCAGCGTGGCGGCGATCTCCGGCACGGTCCACGCGACCAGGAAGGCGTCCGTGTCGCTGCCGGCACCGAACAGCCGCGCCAGCGACTGGTCGCGCACCAGACCGAGCAGGGAGCCGGCGATGGACAGCGCCGCCGTGACGAGCGCGGCCCGGGCGAGGAACTTCCGGGAGGCCGGGGCCGAGGCCGGATCGGCGCCGTGCCCGGCGGGTGTGGCGGCCCGCGCCGCGGGCACGGTCGCCGCCCCGTCGGTGTCGGTGTCCGTGTCGGGTACGGGGCTCTGCGAGGGCACCACCGTCATCGCGCCGCGGCCCCCTCGACACGCTCCGGTACCGCGCCCGGCGGTACGGCGTCCTCCCGCTCTCCGGCGGTCAGCGCCCACCACGCCGCGAGCCCGAGGCTCAGGGCGATCAGCATCGTCGAGGGACCGCCGATGTCGCCGTACACGAAGTCGGTCAGCAGCCAGAGCAGCAGCCCGCAGGCGACGAGCCCGCAGTCGAGTCCCGGGCCGTGGCCGGGTCCCGGCCGACGGCTGCGGACGCGCAGCAGCCTCCGCAGCCCGCACACCAGCAGCGCCAGCCAGCCGCCGGCGAGGGCGAGCAGCCCGATCACGCCCTGCTCGCTCAGCACCAGCAGGTACATGCTGTGCGGCGAGAGCAGCGCCTGCTTCCGGTACTCCGTCCCCGCGCCCCCGATGTCACTGCCCGAGGACAGCGCCAGGGTGGCGTGCCCGTCGCGGTACTGGGGGAAGCCCTTGAGACCCACGCCGGTCAGCGGCTGTTCGCGCCACATGCCGCCGGCGGCCGCCCACAGGGCGTACCGGTCCACGACGGACTGGTCGGGGGCGTCGCCGACCTGCGCGATGCTGTCGACCCGCTCCTGCAACTGGGCCGTGCCGATGCCGAACCCGCCGGTCAGGACCACGCCCGCCGCGACGACGGCCGCGACCGTCTTCAGCGCGCGCCGCGGCCCGGCCAGGACCAGCTGCACGGCGCACGTCAGGGCGGTCGCGATCCAGGCACCCCGGCTGAAGGAGAGGGCGAGCGGCAGCAGCAGGGCCACCGCGCATCCGGTGGCCGTCATCCGCTGCCACACGGCTGCCCGGCCGAGCGCGATCCCGACCGCGCACACCAGGCCGAGGGAGACCGCCGTCGCCATGCCCATCACGTCGTGGGCGCCGAAGGTGCCGACCGCCCGGACGCCCTCGCCCTGGTAGGAGGCGCCGGTCCCGGTGACGTACTGGTGGACGCCGACGGCTCCCTGCCACAGCGCGAGGCCCACGAACGACCAGGCCAGCACCCGGAAGCCGGTGCGGTCACGGACCAGGACCAGCACGGCCGCCGGGACGAGCACGAAGACCTGCAGATAGCGGCCCAGGCCGGTGAACCCGGCCTCCGGTGAGGACGCGCCCATCGCGGCGAGCGCGAGCCCCACGACCGGCAGGCCCAGCACCACGGCCGCGGCGGGCGACAGCGGGCGCCGCCGCTCGCGCAGCAGGAGGATCACGCAGTACACCACCACCAGGGCGGAGACCACGTCCGCGGGCCCCGCTCCGTCGTACGTCTGCGGCAGGGCCAGCAGGGCGGGCAGGGACACCAGGGGCAGCACCGGCACCAGCCCGGCGGCCCGGCGCGGGAGTGCTGCGGGGGCGAAACTCACGTCGGTCAGCTCCCCGTCGGACGGACCAGCGTGACCGCGGTGCGCAGCAGGATGCAGATGTCCTGCCACAGCGACCAGTCGTCGATGTAGGCGTTGTCGAACCGGCAGCGGTCCTCGATCGAGGTGTCGCCGCGCAGCCCCTGGACCTGGGCGAGACCGGTGATGCCGGTCCGCATCCGGTGGCGGGCCGCGTAACCCGGATAGGTCTGACTGAACTGCGAGACGAAGTAAGGACGCTCGGGGCGCGGGCCGACCAGGCTCATGTCGCCGCGGAGCACGTTCCACAGCTGGAGCAGTTCGTCGAGCGAGGTGCGCCGCAGCATGCGGCAGAACCGGCGCATCTCGTCCTCGTTGGCCACGCTCCACCGGGTCGCCGACTCGTGCTCGTCGACCGGCCGGTGCGTACGGAACTTCAGCAGCGTGAACGGTTCGCCGTTCCTGCCGATGCGCTCCTGCCGGAACACCACGCCCGGCCCGTCGCTGAGCCGCAGCGTCAGCGCGCACGCCAGCAGCAGCGGACCGGCCAGCAGCAGCAGCGTTCCCGACACGAGGATGTCGAGCACGCGTTTGCCCGCACTGCCGCGGCGCACCGGTGACAGGTCCAGGCGACGGCACGGGAACCCGGCCAGCCGCTCCTTCGCCGGATGCGCGAAGGAGTCGGCGTCGACCTCCCAGACCACGCAGCCCGAGTCGGCCAGTGCGCGCAGCAGCGGGCCCTGGCCGGCGCGTACCGAGGGGTGGACGGCCAGCACGGCCCGCACCCCGTTCTGGATGACCGCCCGCTCGACCTCCTCACCGGCGCGCAGCACCGGCAGGCCCTCGGTGCCGTCCGGCTGCTCGGCGACCACCCCCACCGGCCGCACGCCGCACCGCGGGTGCCGCAGCAAAGCGGCGGCCACGCGCTGCGCGGTCGCCGCCGGGCCGACGACGAGCGCCGCGTGCGGGTGGCGCCGCAGCGCCGCGCGCCGCCGCCCGTGCACGGCCGCGCGCAGCGCACAGCCGGCCGCCGACTGCAGGACGAGGCCCGTCAACACGGTGCCGGCGGACAACGCCTGCTCCGGCCGGTACGCCGCCCAGAGCGCCGCGGGCGCCAGCCAGGCCACCGCGACACGGCCGCACACGGCGGGCAGTTCGTCCAGCAGTCCCGGCCCCGGCCACCGGCCGCCGCGAGGGCGCGGCAGCAGTGACGCGGCGATCAGCAGGACGACGAGCGGGGAGTGCCGCTGGGCGCCGGACAGCGCCAGCGTGCCCAACAGGGCGGCGGCGGCGTCCGCGAGGAGCAGCGGAACGGGCGAAGCCGGCCGCGCCACAGGGCGCGGGACGGGCAACCGCGGCCCGTCGGCGGTGCCGCGCGGCGGCATGACGGAAACGGGCGAGGAGCCGTGCTCCCGCGGCGGTACGCCGGGGGAGGGCACGGTGCGTTCGGCGGTCACGAGCGGATGGACTCCCTGCACTTGGTGGGCTCGGCGCGCTGCGCGGTCCGGTTGGCCGTTTCGGCGCGGCGGTCCGCGTCGAGCGGCTGCGCCTGCTCGGCGCCGCGGGCCCGGCCGCGCCCGACGGCCCGGGACGGACGTGTCCTCCTGCTGGAGGGCCAGGTGCCGAGCAGGTCGCGGTAGACGTCGGCGACCTGCGCGGCGGTGTGCCGTACGTCGTGGACGGACAGCACGTGCCGACGGCCCAGAACACCGAGCGACTCACGCAGCGGCGGGTCGAGCAGCAGCCCGGACAGGGCCCCGGCCAGCGCCTCCGGGTTCTCCGGCGGTACCAGACAACGGGGGGCGAAGGACGGCGGCAGGCTCTCGCGGGCGCCGTCGACGTCCGTGACCACCACGGGACGCCCGCAGGCCATCGCCTCCAGCGGGGCGAGGGCCATGCCCTCCCAGCGGGACGGCAGGACGACGAGATCGGCGGCCTGGTACCAGGGCGAGGCGTCGGGGACGGCTCCCGCGAACAGCACGGACCCCGGGGCCCGTGCGCGCAGCCGGTCGTGGTCCGGCCCGTCGCCGACCAGGACGAGCCGTGCGGCGGGCACCTGCCGCACGACGGCGTCCCACGCCCGCAGCAGGACGTCCTGCCCCTTCTGCCGGCAGAGCCGCCCCACACAGACCACGAGCGGCGTCGCGGGGTGGAGGGCGGCGAGCTGGTCGAGCCCGGCCCGCACGGTGTCGGTGCCGGCCGGGCGAAAGCGCTCTGGGTCGATGCCGTTGGGGACGACGGTCCACCGTCCGGTGATCCCGGCGTGCACGCCGGTCGCCCGTTCCGCCTCGCTCACGCACACCACCCGTGCGGCCCAGCGCGCCCCCCACCGCTCCCACGTGAGCGCGAGCGCCGCGGTGGCCCCGCCCACCGCCTCGAACGACCAGGCGTGCGGCTGGAAGACCGTCGGAATCCGTCCGCGCACCGCGAGCCGCCCGGCGAGCCCGGCCTTCGCGCTGTGCGCGTGCACCAGATCGGGGCGCACCTCGTCGATCAGCCGCGCGAGGTGCGCCACCTCCCGCACGAGCGACGGACCGGGCGACCGCGTCGACCGCCAGTTCCGCACCTGCGCGCCGAGCGCCCTCAGGTGGAGGGTGAGTGGGCTGTCGGGGCAGACCGCGATGACGTCCAGGCCGTCCGCCACCTGCGTACGGACCAGGTCGGTCAGCACGCGCGCGACCCCGCCGTCCACCGGCTGGGTGAGGTGCAGTACCCGCGGCCGGCGGCCGGAGGGGGGCAGGTCCATGGGCACGGACTCCTCGCCGGCGACCGCGTCCGGAACGGATGGTGGCGTGTCCATCACCGGGCGTCGACGGCGGTGAAGAGCACGCCGGCCCAGGCCGCGTCCGCCTGGGACGAGAGCAGGAAGCCCACCTCGTCCCCGGCGCGCAGCAGGTCACTTCCGAGGGTGAACACGTCGGAGTCGTAGCCGAGGGTGTTGGAATACGCCGGCACCCGCGCCGGGGCAGCCCCGGCAGGCCCGCTGACGGTGGAGTTCAGGACGTCGCCGGCCGGGTTGGCGGAGTCGGTGAGCGCCACGGCGGAGGCGGGCGAGCCGCTGGTCACGGTGAGCGAGTCGCCGGTGGTGCCGCGGTCGCCGTTGTACGCCACCAGCCCCACCAGGCCCTCCGCGCCCACGGGGAGGTCCAGACCGCTGAGCCGGACCTCGGGTCCCGTGCGGGACATCAGCGGCGCGAAGCCGTCCCAGAGCGAGAGGTGCCGCAGCGGCTCCGCCGGGTTCTCGTACGCCACCACCAGGGTCCAGCCGCCCCAGGCGCCGGCCGCCGACCGGCCGGCGGCCACGTTGACCTGCGCCACGGTGTACAGGCCCGGCCCGCTGTCCCGCACCATCCCGGTCACGTCCGCCGAGGCCTGGAAGGCGTCCGCGCCGTCCGCCACGTCGTGTCCGACGACGGTGTCCGCGAGGAGCTCCTTGTAGTCCCCGCCGGGTTCGGCGATCAGCACCCGCTCGTTGTCCTGTGCGGGCTTCTGTTCGCCCACGCGCAGGTTGCCGCCCCAGTACAGGCGCGCGTACGTCACCCGGGAGCCGGAGGGCAGGCGGACCTCCGCGCGGGAGGAGTTGTAGGTGTTCGGGTCGCGGTCGACGTCGACGTAGAACATGTCGAAGTCGCCGTTCACCGCCTGCGCGCCCGCCTGCGCGTCCGCGCACGCGGGGGGCTGGTTCGTGCGGCAGGTGGCGGAGGAGTTGGCCGCGCGCACGATGCCGCCGTGCTGGAGCGCGTGATACCGCTGGCCGAACGCGAGACTGCTCGCTTCCGGCGCGGGCGCCGCGGCAAGGGAGGAGGCGGCCGGGGAGGCGGCCGGAGAGGCGCAGGGTGCCCACATCGCGACAAGTGCGAGGACGCCCACCGTGGCAGGGCGAAGCAACTGGCCCAGGGAATGGCGCATGACCGTCGGAGCCTTTCGGAACGGATGGCGGTGACCGGATGGGTGAAGACGACGTCCGCGGCCGGCGGCGCCGTCGGTGTCGGAGCCGTGCCTGAGCACGGCGACGACGAGCAGGACCGCCGGAATGAACAGGCAGTACGGCGAGTGCGATGCGTCCGCCTCTGGGGGTGCGTCGGCGTAACTCTAGCCATCAGTCGGACAAATTTGCCGAAACTCGGCCAACGCCGACAAGTGTGTTGGAATCGTGAAGTCGGCCCTTCGCGGGGTGACACCCGGGCAGTCCCCGCCCGCCCCCTCTCCGGGCAGGACAGGGCCACAGGGGTGAGGGCGCGGCGCCGAAGGCCCGCCGCGCCCCTCGTGCGGGCCGGGAACCCCGACGTCCGCGCTCACCGTTGCGCCGGCGCCGGTGACGCCGCCTGCCGTTTGATCTCATATGACGACTCGTCAATCCGTGGTCGCCCGGTTTCCGCACCGCCCGGGGATCGTTAGGCACGACGAGACAAAGCCCCCTCCGGCGACGCGCGTTGCCGAAGAAAGGAACATGATGAAGTCCCTGAAGGCTGCTGCCGTCATTGCCGGGTCCCTGATCGCCGCCGGCATGGCCGCGCCCGCGTACGCACAGGACGTCACCGACCTGGCGTCCACCGGCCTCGACACCGGCCTGAACACGCGTACCGCGGTCCCCTTCGAGCTGATGCCGCTGCACGACGAGTCGAGCGACACCGAGAACCGGAGCAGCTCGGTGTTCGGCACCGCGGAGGAGGCGGCGGCCGTGGTGAACAAGGCCAAGCCGGTGCACGGCGATCTGGGGCTGCACGCCTGAGGCACGCCGCACGAAGCCGGCCCCCGGTGCGGACCGAGGGCCGGCTTTCGTATGTGCGCCCCCTCACCGCGCGGCGGTGACCACGCGGCGGTGACCACGCGGCAGGTCCGGCGGTCGGGGCAGCGGGCAGCCGTACGGGCAAGGATTGGATCACGGTCGTCGCCACGGGCGGGGCACTCCTGGGTGCCGGGGACGGCCGGTGGCACGTCACGGTGGACGGCCACCCCTCGCATCTGAGGCGCCGCGCCGGAAACGGCCGGCTGGGCACGGCCGGCTGAGCACGGTCGACCACTGCTGCTCGTGCCGGACACCGCTCGAAGCCGCCCATGCCGTCGTCGACGTGCTCGGCCCCGGCGGGCGGCTGCGTGATGCGGCGTCGGCACCGGCGGGCAGGGAGCACGCGCACGGGGAAGGCCGGCATGGCGTACGTGTGTAAGCAAGGACACCGGCGCGCTCACGGCGGCCGGGAGGCGACGGTTCGTCAAGGCGCTGCTGGAGGTGTGGCGCGGCACGAGAAGCTGCCGCCGCGGGACGTGGCACCGGACCGGCTGG
This sequence comes from Streptomyces sp. NPDC058632, assembly GCF_042717095.1. Classification (NCBI taxonomy): domain Bacteria; kingdom Bacillati; phylum Actinomycetota; class Actinomycetes; order Kitasatosporales; family Streptomycetaceae; genus Streptomyces; species Streptomyces sp. NPDC058632. Next base: position 15,164 of record NZ_JBHXQZ010000093.1, read on the forward strand.
AGGACGTCGGCCGGATCTGCCGGTACGCCCGGGGGACGGGCTCGCCGGTGCAGGGGAGAGCCCCGGCGCTCGGGCGTGCCGGGGCTATCGGGCCGCCGCGGCGGACGTCAGCGGCCGTGACCGCCGTTCACGCAGTGGTTGCCCGCGGCGGGGTCGAGGAGGCCGATCACGCCGACGGTGTTGCCGCACACGTTGACCGGCGCGTGGACCGGAACCTGGACCACGTTGCCGGACACGACACCCGGCGAGCGGGCCGCCATGGCGTCGGCGTCCGCCGCGGCCACACCGGCCCCGCCGAGCACCACGGCCCCGCCGAGCATCACGGCCCCCGTGCCGAGGGCGACAGCGCCGACCTTCGCGATGCGGGACATCACGTTCTCCCTCACCGATCCGGTGAGCGCGGCAGCGTGACGCGCGGCCGCACGACCCGCCCAACGCGAAGACCTCGCCCCGGTCACGGTGCTTGCCTCCGGATCACCCCTTGACGGTGACAGAACCGGACGGGAAACCCCCGTTGGTCCATCCGCCGGACCTGCGGCAGACCTCTGACATGCATCTTCACGAGAAACTTGCACAGATGGGCGTTTTGGCTGTCCAAAGTCGAAAACGTCCCTTACGTTAACCACTGAAAGTGACTGGCCACAACGGGCCGTGTCCACTCGGGAATCGGAGAAGTAATGCGCAAGTACCAGAAGGCCGCTGTCGTCATGGCCATGCTCGGCAGTGTCGGCTTCCTCGGCGCCGGCGTCAGCCACGCCGGTGACGAGCCGTCGTACGAGCTCAACAACGAGCAGACCACGACCTGCGCCCAGGACAACTCCGTCCAGGGCCTCGTCAACATCGACGACGTCAACGCGGGCGTCGGCGCCCTGCTGGGCCTCGGTAACGCGGAGAACGCCGAGACCAACGCGGTGACCTGCGCCTCCAGCTTCGCCCTCGGCGGCTGATCACCGACAGGTGATCCAGGTGGGTCCCGGGGCCCGGGCCCGGCGTCCGGGCCCCGGGCCCGCCCGGCGACGGGTGCGGTGGCATCCATTTCCGAAGGTGCGACGCGGCGTTTCATCTACCGACCGGCGTAAACGTCGCCTACATTAGCGACTGTAAGTGACCGGGCCATCACGGACCGTGTCAGTACGAGAATGGAGCAGTAATGCGCAAGTACCAGAAGGCTGCTGTCGTCATGGCCATGCTCGGCAGTGTCGGCTTCCTCGGCGCCGGCGTCAGCCACGCCGGTGACGGGCCGGAGGCCGAGCTCAACAACAAGCAGACCACCACCTGCGTCCAGGACAACTCGAAGCAGGGCCTCATCAACATCGACGACATCAACCTCGCGGTCGGCATCCTGGGCCTCGGCAACGCCGAGAACGAGGAGACCAACGCGGTGTCCTGCGCCTCCAGCTTCGCCATCGGCGACGAGTGATCACTGCCAGGTGATCCGGGCAGGTCTCGGGGCTCGAACCAGGCGTTCGAGCCCCGGGGCCGCCCGGCATGTCGGCCGTTCCGGGTCTCCGGGACGGCTCCGCCGCTCAGCGGCGGCAGGTCGACCGTCAAGGAAAAAGGTAGATGTTCAAGTCGAAGAAGACCGCAGCGGCGGCGGGGGTTCTCGGAGGGCTCACGCTGATCGGCGCCGGTGCTGTTCAGGCCTTCGGTGCCGATGACCCGGGCAACTGTGTCAAGGACGAAAAGGGCACTGTTCGCTGTGTGCAGGTGAGCGAGCAGGAGATCACGACCGACCAGTACGGAAAGATCCACTTCGTCAACAAGTCGGAGCAGTCCTGCTCCGGTGAGAGCACCGAGGTCTCCTGCACCAACAGCGTTGTCCTCCCGGACGAGAAGTCCTGACGTCTCCCGTCGGCGGAGCGCCGCCGTTCACGGCATCCCTCACGTCGGCATCCCCCGCGTCGGACCACCCGTACAGCGGACAGTGGCCGGAACCCGGTACCGGGTCCCGGCCACTCGTCGTATGTCCGTCACCGGCCTGCCGTCGCGCGGACGAGACCGGCACCCGGCGACTCCACGGGGGTGCAGTAGGGCAGGCCGTCGACGGGGCGGTCGGTGCAGAAGCGGCCGATCAGGTCCGAGGACTCCTGCCTGCGCTCGACGGTGACCAGATGGTCCGCCTCCCTGACCGTCGTGAACCGCGCCGCCGGAATCGTCGCGGCGAGCTCGCGGCCCATCTGCGGGGTGCACAGGGTGTCGTGCTCCCCCGTGAACACCAGCGTCGGCACGTCGGGGACGGGCAGGGGCTCGTAACAGCCGTGCGTCATCAGCCGCGTGTTGTGCTCCACCGCGTTCCTGAGCTCGTCCGGGGTCTGGTTCATGAACTGGTGACGGAGCAGACGCGCGACGGCCGCGTGCCTGCGGACCTGACCGGCGCCCGGGTTCGACATGAACAGCTCCACCAGACCGCCGGCCGCCGCTTCGATCTCGCCCCGCTCCAGCGCCCGTGACAGGCGCGGTACGGCATCGGTGTAGATCTCGGGGAGGCGCTTGGCCGCACCGCAGAAGACGATGCGGCGCACGGAGGCGGGATGCAGCTGCGCGAAGCGGAGGCCGACGACTTCACCGAAGCAGCCGCCGAAGAGATTCACCGGCGGCATCCCGGTCTCCACCAGCATGTGCTGGACCGCGGCGGCGAGGAAGTCGATCCCGTGGCGGGCGGGCAGGAAGTCCGCACTGCCGTATCCGGGAAGGTCCACGGTGATCACCGTGCACAACGGCGCCAGCCACTTCTCGTGCCCCTGCCAGGAGTACCGGTTCTGGGACGAGCCGCCGAGCAGCAGCAGCGGCGCTGTTCGCGGAGCGCTCTGACGGACGATCCGGCACCCGTATGCGAAGCCCTCGAACGTCAGGCTCCGTTCCTCCACCTGCTTTTGCGGGGGAGAACCGGACCCGAGGCGCTGTGCGTTCAGTGAGACCTGGGCGGTGGGGAGGGCTGGGCACATGGACGGCTCCGGAACAGGGAAATGACGGCGAACCAGTTCATGATGACCAACCGTCACGTTTCTGGTTCGTAATCACTCATTTGTGGGCGATCCCGTCATGGAGGCATACGCGGCCAGAGCCCCGGCGCTCGAGGTGCCGGGGCTCTGGCCGTTCTGCCGATGACGCGTCCGGGATCAGTTCCCGTACGCGCCCTTGTGACCCTTGTGGCTCTTGTGGCCCTTGTGGTGCTGACCGTCCTTGTTCACGCACGTGTTGCCGAACGCCGGGTTCAGCGCGCCGACGACGTTGACGGTGTTCCCGCACACGTTGACCGGCACGTGGACCGGAGCCTGGACAAGGTTGCCCGACAGGACTCCCGGGGAGTGGGTTGCGGCGCCCTGGGCGCCCGCGTCCGCCAGGGCCGCTCCGGCCCCGCTCAGCGCCACGGCACCCGTGCCGAGTACGACGCAGGCTGCCTTCGCGATGCGCGACATCACGTTCTCCTTCTGATTCGATGAGCACGGCCGCAGGGGGCGCGGCCGTGCTCCCCGTTCAACGCGAAGAGGCACGACGGGTCACGGGGTCAGCCACAGATCACCCTGGGCGAGGGGGATTTCCTTCGGCCCCCGGCCCTTTCAGGGCAGGCGCCGGACCGGCGCGCCGTCGAGGAAGGCACGGATGTCCTCGACCGCCTGGCCGTAGTACGTGGCGTAGTTGGCGCGGGAGACATAGCCGAGGTGCGGGGTGGCCAGCAGACGCGGGGCGGTGCGCATCGGGTGGCCGGCGGGCAGCGGTTCGACGTCGAAGACGTCCACGCCGGCACCGGCGAGGCGGCCCTCGCGCAGCGCGGCGAGCAGGGCGTCCTGGTCGACGATCGCCGCGCGGGAGGTGTTGACCAGATAGGCGGTCGGTTTGAGCAGGGCGAGTTCGACGGCGCCGAGCAGGCCGCGGCTGCGTTCGCCGAGCGCGAGGTGCACGGAGACGAAGTCGCTCTCGCGCAGCAGGTCCTCCTTGGACGGGGCGAGCTCCACGCCCACCTCGTCGGCACGTTCCTGGGTGAGGTTCGGGCTCCAGGCCCCGACGCGCATGCCGAAGGCGAGACCGACCCGGGCCACCCTGCTCCCGATCTTCCCCAGGCCGAGCAGCCCGAGGCGCCGTCCGTGCAGGTCGGCACCCACGGTGCGCTGCCAGGGGCCGCCGGCGCGCAGGCCGTTGCTCTCCTCGACGATGCCGCGCGCCAGGCCGAGGAGCAGGGCCCAGGTCAGCTCGACGGGCGGGGCGGGGGAACTGGCCGTACCGCACACGGTGACACCGTGCGCCTCGGCGGCGGCGTAGTCGATGACCGAGTTGCGCATGCCGGAGGCGACGATCAGCTTCAGCCGGGGCAGCCGGGCGATCAACGACCCGGGAAAGGACACCCGCTCCCGCAGTGTCACCACGATGTCGGCGTCGGCGAGCGCGTCGGCCAGGGCATCCTCGTCGGCGAAGTGACGATCGTACGAGACCACTTCGACGTCCTTCGCGACCGGTCCCCAGTCGGCGGCCTCGGCGGCCGCCCCCTGGTGGTCGTCCAGCACCGCACACCGCAGCCGCATGCCGCTCCTCCTCGCCGGTGGTCCGGGGCGATCAAGTTACCGTCCCGCGGCCGGTGCCGGCCGGTCAGGTCGGCGGGACCGGGCGGTAGCGCAGGTTCACCGCGGCCGTGGGATCACCGCCGTTCAGCAGCGCGAGCCGGACGGGGACGCCGCCGGGGCGGTCGAACAGCCGGATCCCGTCCCCGAGCAGCACGGGCGCGATGTGCAGGTCCATCTCGTCGACCAGACCGCGTTCCAGCAGTTGCCGGGCGATGCCGGCCGTGCCGGGCGAGAGGACCTCGAGGTTCTTGCCCGGCAACGGCCTCCAGCCCGATCCGGACCGCTTCGGCCACGCCGCAGCTCAGGAACGTCACACCGTCGGCGGGCCGCGCGTCCTCCGGGTGGTGGGTGAGCACGAACAGCGGCCCCTGCCACGCGCCCCGTGGATCATGCCGGCGCCGGGTGGGAGTTCCAGCCGTCCCGGCCGCCCAGAACGGCGCCGGTCGTCTCCGCGTACTCGTCGATGGGTCCGGAGCGGTGCGAGAACCCCGTCATCCAGTCCATCGCATGCCCCGGCCCCGCCACGAACCCGTCCAGCGACAGCCGCTCGTCAGCGCACAGCAACCGGGTGGAGGCGCTTGGCCTCCATGCACTGTAGGAACTGGACACGAAAGACCCTCACCGGCGTTTTTGCTGGTGAGGGTTGGTTTGCGCCCCCGGCAGGACTCGAACCTGCGGCCAAGCGCTTAGAAGGCGCCTGCTCTATCCACTGAGCTACGGGGGCCGGGTGTGGTGGCCTCTGTCGTGGTGCCCGGGTGGCCCCGGTCCCTGACGTGCCGGGGACAAGGATAGGGCTCCCGTGTCCTTGCCCCTGCCGCCTCTCCTCCGTGGCTCGATGTGGAGGTTCGGTGAAGCGGTCCCGATAATCGCAGGCAGGTGCGAATCGCGCACCGCTTTTGGCCTCCCGCGCATCGGGTGTTGTGCACTCGTTATGCCTCGGCTGTGCGCGCGCCCCAGTCGTCCCTTCCATCCGCTTGTGGTCGACCGGCGCGCAGACAGGGTCATATGCTTCAGAATTCCCGCGAAATTGGGCATTCTTCGCATGTGGTGACCTTGGACGTACGGCCTCAGCTGCTCGACGCACTTTCCGCCCTGCGCGACCGTGTCGCCGCCGCGCGCTTCCCGCTGCCTGTGGCGGGGGCCGCACGCGCTCGTGCCAACCGTGACGAACTGCTCGCGCAGCTCGACGACTATCTGGTGCCCCGCCTGAGGGAGCCCCAATCACCGCTGCTCGCCGTGGTGGGGGGGTCCACCGGGGCCGGCAAGTCCACCCTGGTGAACTCACTCGTGGGGCGGCGCGTCAGCGAGGCGGGCGTGCTGCGGCCGACGACACGGACACCGGTGCTCGTCTGCCACCCCGAGGACCACCACTGGTTCAGCGGAATGCGCGTGCTGCCCGACCTCACGCGCGTGTGGGGGCCCCGACGGGAGACCGACGACCTGCTGCTGCCGGGAGAGAACCCCGCGCGCGTCCTGCGCATCGAGACCGCCGACACCATCCCGCCCGGCCTCGCCCTGCTCGACGCCCCCGACATCGACTCCCTCGTCGCCGACAACCGCGTCCTCGCCGCCGAACTCATCTGCGCCGCGGACATCTGGGTCATGGTCACCACTGCCGCCCGCTACGCCGACGCCGTGCCCTGGCACATGCTGCGCGCCGCCAAGGAATACGACGTCAGCCTGGTGACCGTCCTGGACCGGGTGCCCCACCAGGTCGTGTCCGAGGTGTCCCGGCAGTACGGCGCCCTCCTCACCAAGGCCGGACTCGGCCACGTACCGCGCTTCACCGTGCCCGAGCTGCCCGAGTCGGCCTGGGGCGGCGGGCTTCTGCCGGCCTCCGCCGTGGCGTCGCTGCGGACCTGGCTCGTCCACCAGGCGCAGGACCCCGCCGCCCGCGCGCACGTCATGGCGCGCACCGCCCACGGAGTCCTCGACTCCCTCAACTCCCGCATGCCGGAACTCGCCGGTGCCACCGCGGCGCAGCACGCCGCCGCGCTGCGGCTCACCTCCGCCGTCGAAGGGGCGTACGACAAGGAGCACGCGCGCCTGCGCGGCCGGCTGCAGGCCGGAACCGTGCTCGCCGGTGACGCGCTCAAGCGGTGGCGCGCCTTTCCGCTCGACTGCACGCCCAGGGAGCTCCTCGACACCCTCGTGGAGGGCCTGGGCGCCCTGCTGCTGTGTGCCGTCGCCGCCGCCGACGAGCGGGTCGACACCGCCTGGAGACGCGAACCGGCGGCGAAAGCACCGGAGTTCACCGACCGCGACGGGGTGACGGAGAGCGCCGAGCACCGGATCGGGCTGGCCGTACGACGATGGCGGCGCGAGCTGGAGGAGTACGCCGAGGAAGAGGTCCGCGAGCTCGACCGCGGTGCCGCCGCCGATCCCGAGACGGTCGCCGCCCTGGTCGCCACGGCGCTGCTGAGCGGGCGCCGGGCACGGACCGCGGGGGAGAAGCTCGCCCAACGCATCGGCGCGCGCGGGGCGGTGCGGCTGCGTGACCGGGGCGGGCGGCTGCTCATCGAGTACGTGGACCGGATCATGCACACCGAACGCGAACGCCGGCTCGCGCCGCTCGACGCGCTCGAGGTGCATCCGGAGCCCCAGGCCGAACTCATCGCCGCGTTGTCCGTACTGCAGAAGGAGAGGTGACCGGTGACCTCCGTCACTGACCAGGACCACACCGAGCACCCTGAGCGTTCCCCGTCCGCCGAACGGCCGGAGGGGCCGGAGAGGCCGGATAGGCCGGAGGGGGCCGAGGGGTCCGAGAGGGCCGAGGGGACCGATCGCTCCGAGGGGGGGCGCGCGGAGAACGGACGGGAGCAGGAGCAGGACCAGCAGGACCGCGACGGGCGCGAGCAGGGCCCGTACGGCCACGACAAGTACGGGAACCACGCCTACGAGGACGACGACGCGTACGAGGACGACGACGAGGAGCCTGGCGCGGCACCGGCCGTGCAGGCCTCCTGGGCCGACGGGCTGATCGCGCGCCGGGTGAGCGAGACCACCGGGGCCGGGACGAGGACCGAGGCAGGAGCAAGGGCAAAGGCAAGGGCAGAGGCAGAGGCAAGGGCCGGGGCCGGGGCAGGGGCAGGGGCCGGGGCAGGGTCCGGGTCCGGGTTCGGGTTCGAGCCGTACGCCGCGCCGGAGACCCGCACGCCCGCGCCGCAGAAGGTGACCCCTCTGGTGTACGACGCGCCCCTGGCGTCCCGGCTGGAGGCGTTGCGTGAGCTGGTGGGGCTGTCCCGGGCCCGGCTCGACAGCCGGACGCTGGCCGGGGCGGGGCGGGTCCTCGACGAGGCCGCCACGCGGCGCAGGCTCTCCGGGCAGCACACCGTCGTCGCCATCGCGGGCGCGACCGGCAGCGGCAAGTCGCAGCTGTTCAACGCGCTCGCCGGAGTCGCCATCTCGGAGACCGGCGTACGACGGCCGACCACCGCCGCGCCCGTCGCGTGCAGTTGGAGCGACGGCGGCGCGGGCCTCATCGAACGGCTCGGCATCCCGCCCCGGTTGCGCCGGCGTCCGCTGCAGGCGACGGCGGACGCGGACGAACAGCTGCGCGGACTCATCCTCGTCGACCTGCCGGACCACGACTCGGCGGCCGTGCAGCACCGCGAACAGGTCGACCGGGTGCTGGCCGTGGTCGACGCCGTCATCTGGGTCGTCGACCCGGAGAAGTACGCCGACGCGATGCTGCACGAGCGCTATCTGCGGCCCATGGCGGCCCACGCGGAGGTCATGTTCGTCGTCCTCAACCAGGTCGACCGGCTGCCCGGGGAGGCCGCCGAACAGGTCCTGGACGATCTGCGGCGCCTGCTCGACGAGGACGGCATCGCCCTGGGCGAGTACGGCGAACCCGGTACGACGGTCCTCGCGCTGTCCGCGCTCACCGGCGACGGGGTCGGTGAACTCCGCGAAGCCCTCGGCCGGTTCGTGGCCGAGCGGGGGGCGGCCGGCCGCCGTATCGCCGCGGACGTGGACATCGCCGCGTCCCGGCTGTGGCCCGTCTACGCCAACCGCCGCTGGGCCGGGCTCAGCGAGGAGGCGCGGGAGGAGTTCACGGACCGGCTCGCGGACGCCGTGGGCGCCACCGCGGCGGGCGAGGCGGCCGAACGCGCATGGCTGCGCAACGCCAACCGCGCGTGCGGCACTCCGTGGCTGCGGTTGTGGCGCTGGTACGAGGACCGGGGCGGGCCGCCCACCGGAAGACTCCCGCGGCGGACGCAGCCCGACGAGGAGACCACCGCCAGGCAGCGGGTGGAGCAGGCGGTGCGCACGGTGTCCGACCGGGCCTCGGACGGGCTGCCCGAGCCGTGGGCCCTGGCGGTGCGGGAGGCGGCCGTACGGGGCTCCCAGGGGCTGCCGGAGGCGCTGGACGCCCTCGCCGCGCGCGCCGCGCTGCCACCGGGGCGGCCACCGCGGCCCGGGTGGTGGCCGGTGGCCGTGCTCGCCCAGGCGTCCATGACGATCCTCCAGTTCATCGGCGGACTGTGGCTGGTGGGTCAGATCGTCGGGTTCATGGCGCCGAACCTGGGGGTGCCGGTGCTGCTGATGGTGATCGGCATCGTCGGCGGCCCGATCGTCGAGTGGAGCTGCCGGATGGCGGCCCGCGGACCGGCCCGGCGGCACGGGCTGGAGGCGGAGAGACGGCTGCGGGAGGCTGCCGCGGGGTGCGGCCGCGCCCGGGTCCTGGACCCGGTGGCCTCGGAACTGCTGCGGTACCGGGAGGTACGGGAGGAATACGGACGGGTGGCGGGGGTGGGCGCCGGGGTGAGCTGAGGCGTACGGGCGGCCACTTCTGCAGGGCCAGAAGGCACTGCAGGGCCACTCGTACGGGTGGCGGAGTTGTCCACGGACCGGCGGTGGTCCACAGGCTTCAGCGGGCCCGGCCCGACCGCGGCAGTCTGACGCACAGCCGTACGGGACGGGCCCGTACGCGTATCCGTCCGGCGGCCGGTACCGGCGTCCGGGCGGGGGAGGCAGGCGCGATGAACGAGACGATGATCTGCGCGGTGGGCAACGTGGCGACGCAGCCGGTGTTCCGGGAGACGGCGTCCGGGCCGGTGGCGAGGTTCCGGCTGGCGGTCACGTCGCGGTACTGGAACCGGGACAAGGCCATGTGGGCGGACGGACACACCAACTTCTTCACGGTGTGGGCCAACCGCCAGCTCGCCACCAACACCACGGCCTCGCTGTCGGTGGGCGAACCCGTGATCGTGCAGGGGCGGCTGAAGGTGCGCACGGAGACACGCGAGGGTCAGCAGGGCCGTACCTCGGCGGACATCGACGCGGTGGCGATCGGCCACGACCTGGCCCGGGGCACGGCGGCCTTCCGCCGCGCGGGCCGACCGGACCGGCCACATGGCTCCCCGGACCGGCCGGAGCCCACGTGGGAGACCAGGCCACCGGGCGAGCCGGACGAGCCGGGCGAAGCAGTCGAGGCAGTCGAGGCAGTCGAGGCAGCCGAACGGGCGGAAGCAGCAGGTGTGTCCGGCGGGTCCGAGCCTGTCGCCGACGCCCACCAGATGCCGGAACCAGCCATGGTGACGTGATGTCGCCGGTCCGGCCCTCGGTGGCAGAGCTGAACGAAGTGAGGCCTATCATCCCATCCGCACCAAAGGATCCCGAGTTGGTTTATCGACAAGCCCTGCTCGTACACACCTCGGCGATAACGATTCCACGTCGGATCAGGCCTCCGACCTGATCATCGGCAGGCGCGGTTCGCGGCGTACTTAGGATGCCGGGCATGGCTCCCGGGGTTCTCGGGGTCGGTGATTCTGCTGGTGGGAACCGTCCCCGATGTCAACGGGTCCCGCTCGGAAGGGAAATCGGTGTTTGCTGCGTCCTCTGGGTTCTCGGCGTTGTCCGTACGCGGGTTCGGGCCGGTGAGACGTCTTGCCGCCGGGACGCTGGTGTCCGGATGCGTCGCCGCCGGTGTGCTGGCCGGCGCCGGGACGGTGGCCGCCGACGACGGGACGACGCGCGGTGAGGGCGGAGCGGCCGCGACCGTGGAGGGTCTGAAGACGTACGGCGAGGCCGTGATCCGCGGCGCCGCCGGGGACCAGCAGGTGTCGGCGGGGCTGTTCGAGATGTCCGTCGAGGGCGGCGGCATGCTGCAGACGTACTGCGTCGACATCCACACCCCCACGCAGACGGACGCCGAGTACCACGAGACCGCCTGGAGCGGTACCTCGCTGGGCGCCAACGAGGACGCCGGCAGGATCCACTGGATCCTGCGGAACTCCTACCCCCAGGTGAACGACCTCGCGGCGCTCGCCGACCGGGCGGGCGTCCGGGGTGAGCTGACCGAACAGGACGCGGCGGCCGGCACGCAGGTGGCGATCTGGCGCTACTCCGACGACGTGGACGTGGACGCCGTCGACCCGCAGGCGGAACAGCTCGCGGACTACCTGGAGAAGAACGCGCGCACCCAGCCGGAGCCGCAGGCGTCGCTGGCCCTGGACCCGCCGGCCGTCTCCGGACGCCCCGGCGAGCTGCTCGGCCCGGTGACGGTACGTACGGACGCGGGCAGTGTGACGGTGTCGCCGCCGGCGGACGCCACCACGAGCGGGGTCCGGATCCTGGACGCGGACGGCCTGCCGGTCATCACCGCGGTGGACGGCACCGAGGTGTTCTTCGAGATACCCGAGGACGCGCCCGCGGGCACGGTCCAGGTGACCGCGCAGGCCTCGACCACGGTGCCGGTCGGCCGGGCGTTCGCCTCCGAGAGCCGCAGCCAGACGCAGATCCTGGCCGGCTCCAGCACCTCGACGGTCTCCGCGACGGCGAGCGCGACCTGGGCGGAGCAGGGCGCGATACCGGCGATGTCCGCCCGGAAGAACTGCGCCGAGGGCGGCGTCGACGTCATCGCCACCAACCAGGACGACGAGCCCTTCACCTTCGAACTCGCCGAGCGCGAGTACACCGTGGAGCCGGGCGCCACCCGCACGGTGACGGTCCCGGTGGCCGAGGACCGGACGTACGACTTCACGGCCCAGGGCGCGGACGGCTTCGAGAAGCGGTTCACCGGCATGCTCGACTGCCGGACCAAGGCCGCCGAGACCGGCGTCGACGTCCACACCCTCAGCGGCCCCACCCCCACCCCCGTGGTGGCCGGGTCCGACGACGTCAACCTCGCCGCCACCGGCGCCACCGGCGCCGCTCCCTGGATCGTCGGCACCGCCATCACCCTGGTCGTCCTCGGCGGAACGGCCCTGGTCGTCACCCGCCAGCGCGAGACAGCCGCAAAACGCTGAGGGAGATCCCCGCGACGGGACGCGGATCCTGGGAATGATCCCTACCGCGAGCGAGGTCTGTGCATCGCCGTAGTGGACGATCACCTGTGATGCGGACCGGAGTGGTCGCCCTGCTCGGTGCCGGTAGGCGCCGAGCATCCGGGTCCGGTCAGCAGCCTTCCCGGTAGTTCATGAACCAGTGGGTGTCGAATCCGCACTGACGGCGGACGTGCTCACAGACGTACCTGACGTCGATTCGGGAGGTGTGGGATCCCCTTTCGTCCGACGGGTCCGCGGTGGCACACGAGGATCGCCGCGATGGTGGTGGCGTGCGGCTGAGCAGACTCCTCCTGCTCGGTCCGGAGGAACGGCGGGGCCGGCACGTCCGGGCGGTTCGCGGTTCGCGGCCCGTGCTGCGGGCGGACGGGCTCGGCCGACCGCCCGCAGCACGACTCGACGGCCTGGCTCAGGGCAGTCCCGGGAGGCGCACAGCAGACCGGGGCCGGCTCTGAGGACCGGTCACTTCCGCCAGAACAGGTGGTGCGTCACCCCGCTCGGGCTGGGAACGACCTCCAGGTGGAACCGGTCGAGCAACTCATCGGGGGACTCCCAGAGTCGTAGTCCGGACCCGAACTTCACCGGCGAGACCGCCACGTGCAGGGTGTCGACGAGATCGGCGTCGAGGAACTGCCTGATGGTGGTGACCCCGCCGCCGAGCCGTACGTCCTTGCCCTGCGCCGCCTCCCGGGCCTGCCCGAGGACCGTGGCCGGGTCGCCGTCGACGAAGTGGAACGTGGTGTCGGAAAGCGTGAGCGAAGGACGCTTGTGGTGGGTCAGGACGAACACCGGGGTGCGGAACGGGGGCTCGTCACCCCACCAGCCCTGCCACTCATGGTCGTTCCAGGGCCCGCGCTGGGGCCCGAACTTGTTGCGGCCCATGATCTCGGCGCCGATGTTGCGCGCGTAGTCCCGCGTGAGGTGGTCGTCCAGGCCCCGGCTCCCCCCGGGGTCGGTGCGCATGGGCCAGCTCGCCGTGGCACCCGCCCAGGCGAACAGCCTCTCGGGCTCGACATGACCGAACGGCTTCTCGAGGGTCTGGTCCTCACCGGCACCGATCCCGTCACTCGAGACGTTGAAGTTCTGGACCCTCAGTAACTGAGCCACGTGTTCCTCCTGTGTGGTCGACAACGATGGTGAGACCTGCCGGGCCGGGAAAACTCATCGGATGCGGGGCCCGATGGTGGGTGCACCCTGGCCGTGCGCACGGGCAGGCCGGCCCGGCCTGCCCGCCCGATCCGGCCGTCCCAGGGGCGTCCGAGGCTCCCCGAGGCCGACCGATAGCGACCGACGGTGACCGTCGGGCCGTCATCGTCGGCAGTGAACCCCCAGGTCACAGCCCCCGGGCCGAACGCGTTTCGTCCCAGGGGTGGCGGTGCGGCAAGATGGGGTGTATCTGCCCACTGCCAGTTTCAAGCTGCCGGACGGTTTCTCTTGGCTGAGTTCATTTACACCATGCGCAAGGCGCGCAAAGCGCACGGCGACAAGGTGATCCTCGACGATGTCACCCTGAGCTTCTATCCGGGGGCGAAGATCGGTGTCGTCGGCCCGAACGGTGCCGGTAAGTCGACCGTTCTGAAGATCATGGCAGGGCTGGAACAGCCGTCCAACGGCGATGCCTTCCTCACCCCCGGTTACACCGTGGGCATCCTGCTCCAGGAGCCCCCGCTGACCGAGGACAAGACCGTCCTGGAGAACGTCCAGGAGGGTGTTGCCGAGGTCAAGGGCAAGCTCGACCGGTTCAACGAGATCGCCGAGCAGATGGCGACCGAGTACACCGACGCGCTCATGGACGAGATGGGCAAGCTGCAGGAGCAGCTCGACCACGCCAACGCCTGGGACCTCGACGCCCAGCTCGAGCAGGCCATGGACGCCCTGGGCTGCCCGCCCGGCGACTGGCCCGTCGCCAACCTCTCCGGTGGTGAGAAGCGCCGCGTCGCGCTCTGCAAGCTGCTGCTCGAGGCGCCCGACCTGCTGCTCCTCGACGAGCCCACCAACCATCTCGACGCCGAGTCGGTGAACTGGCTCGAGCAGCACCTCGCCCAGTACGAGGGCACCGTCGTCGCCGTCACCCACGACCGGTACTTCCTGGACAACGTCGCCGGGTGGATCTGCGAGGTCGACCGCGGCCGCCTGCACGGCTACGAGGGCAACTACTCCAAGTACCTCGAGACCAAGGCCACCCGCCTCAAGGTCGAGGGCGCCAAGGACGTGAAGCGGCAGAAGCGCCTCAAGGACGAGCTCGAGTGGGTCCGCTCCAACGCCAAGGGACGCCAGGCCAAGTCCAAGGCCCGTCTCGCCCGGTACGAGGAGATGGCCGCCGAGGCCGACAAGATGCGGAAGCTGGACTTCGAGGAGATCCAGATCCCGCCGGGTCCGCGGCTGGGCAGCATCGTCGTCGAGGTGAACAACCTCAGCAAGGGCTTCGGCGACAAGGTCCTCATCGACGACCTCAGCTTCACGCTGCCGCGCAACGGGATCGTCGGCGTCATCGGTCCGAACGGCGCCGGCAAGACCACGCTGTTCAAGATGATCCAGGGCCTCGAGGAGCCCGACTCCGGGGCGATCAAGGTCGGCGACACCGTCAAGATCTCCTACGTGGACCAGACCCGCGCCAACATCGACCCCAAGAAGACGCTGTGGGCGGTCGTGTCGGACGAGCTCGACTACATCAACGTGGGCCAGGTCGAGATGCCCTCGCGGGCGTACGTCTCCGCCTTCGGCTTCAAGGGCCCGGACCAGCAGAAGCCCGCCGGTGTCCTCTCCGGCGGTGAGCGCAACCGGCTGAACCTCGCCCTCACCCTCAAGCAGGGCGGAAACCTGCTGCTCCTCGACGAGCCGACCAACGACCTCGACGTCGAGACCCTCGGCAGCCTGGAGAACGCGCTGCTGGAGTTCCCCGGGTGCGCCGTGGTCATCTCCCACGACCGGTGGTTCCTGGACCGCGTCGCCACGCACATCCTCGCCTACGAGGGCGAGTCCAAGTGGTTCTGGTTCGAGGGCAACTTCGAGTCGTACGAGAAGAACAAGATCGAGCGGCTCGGAGCGGACGCCGCGCGCCCGCACCGCGCCACCTACAAGAAGCTGACCCGGGGCTGATCTCTTGCGGCACATCTACCGCTGCCCGCTGCGCTGGGCGGACATGGACGCGTACGGCCACGTCAACAACGTGGTCTTCCTCCGGTATCTGGAGGAGGCCCGTATCGACTTCTTGTTCCGCCCGGACAAGGACTTCCAGCAGGGGTCCGTGGTGGCGCGCCACGAGATCGACTACAAGCGGCAGCTCGTCCACCGGCACGCGCCCGTGGACATCGAGCTGTGGGTCACGGAGATACGGGCCGCGTCCTTCACCCTCACCTACGAGGTGAAGGACGGCGACCAGGTCTACGTCCGCGCGTCCACGGTGATCGTGCCGTTCGACTTCGAGGCGCAGCGTCCGCGCCGCATCACCCAGGAGGAGCGGGAGTTCCTCCAGGAGTACACGGACGACGGCGACAGCGGGAGCGACGCCGCCGACGGCACCGATCAGGACGAGGCCGTCGCGGCATGACGGTGCTCCACCTCGCCGACGAGAGGGAGGCGGCGGACCTCGCGGCCTTCCTCTCCCGGCTGCTCCACTACGACCGTGGGGCCGCGGTGCGCCTCCAGGCGTCGGGCACCGCACTCGCGGTGTTCGGCCGGCCGCCCTCCTTCGAGGTGCTGGCCATCCGCGCCGTACGGCTGGCCAAGCCGTACGAGGACGGTCTCGAGGTCGCCCTGGACGTGACCGTGTCCACCGGTGAGCTGCTGGAATCGGTGGACGAGGCCGCTGCCACCGCCGCCGTGCCGGGCGCGGTGACCGGGCCGCCCTGGGCCGGGGTGCTGCCCCCGCGCAAGGGCTGGCGGACGGCCGAACCGGGGCTGCCCGCACCGGATGCCCTGCGGGCGCTCGTCGCGGCCGCGGTCACCGAGTTCAAGGCGCGCACGGGAGAGTTGGCGCCCGAGTCGCGTACCCGGGCCGAACTCGACCGGATCGGACGGGAGATCTGGTCCCGCACGGTCGCCCGGACCGACCTCCCGGTGCGGGCCGTGCACGCGGCCCAGTCGCTGGGGTTCCTGCGGGCGGCCGGGACCGCCGGCGCGGACGGTGAGCCTGTGCTGCTCGCCTCGGGCGCGTGGCTGCGGCTGCGCACGCCCTACGGTTCGATCGCCCTGCGGCGGGCGGGATCCGGGGCGCTGGGGCTCAGCGTGCGC
>NZ_JBHXQZ010000094.1:0-30676 GCF_042717095.1 Streptomyces sp. NPDC058632
CAGCGGCAGTGGCTCACTGGCGGTGACCAGCTCCCGCAGCGGGTACCGGGCCAGCACCGCGTCCACCTCCGGCGTCAGCCCCGCCGCCAGCCGGGACGAGGCCGGACGCCGTTCGTCGCGCAGCGCGTCCACGGCGGCGAGGAGCACGGCCCGTCGGTCCGTGTCCGGGACCCCGGCCGCCGCCTTCTCGTACAGCCGGGCGCCCTCCTCCAGCACCAGCTCCGTGTCCATGCCCGCCGGAATCTTGATCCGCGCGTGGTGCCGCCAGGTGCTGACCGGATCGCTCCAGGCCTCCACGGTGTACGTCCAGTGCCCCGTCCCCCCTGCGGTGACGGTCGCCCCCCACCGGTCGCTGCCGGGCGCCAGCTCCCGCATCGGCGTGAACGGGCCCGGCCGGCCCTCGGGGTCGGTCAGGACGACATTGGCGGCCACCGCGTCGTGCCCCTCACGGAACACGGTCGCCGACACCTCGAACGACTCCCCGACGACCGCCTTCGCCGGCCGGCGCCCCTCGTGGACCTTCGGCCGGACGTCGAGGACGGGGATACGGCCCACGGAGGTGGCGGGGGAGGTGGAGTGGGGGGAGGACGGCCCGGGCGGTGGCGTCGGCGCCGGTGAGGGCGGCGGAGTCCCGCCCCCGTTGCCCGGCCGCACCGGAGACGCTCCGGAACCGCGCTTCGCGGACGGCCGTGGCGGGCCGGGCTCCGGGGACGTCCCGGAGCCCGGGCGCGCCGGTGTCCCGGAACCGGGCCCCGGGGGCGTCTTCGCGGCGTCGGGCCGGGGTGGAGGGGATGACGAAGGGTGCTTGGCGGGCATGACCGCTCCTGTCCGCGTCAACGTGGGTGGGCGGATGACTGTGGGGAGGTGGGTCCTGCGTGGTCCTGCGTGGTCCTGCGCGATCCTGCGTGACGTACTGTGACGTTCCGCCGCTTTCCGTGGTTCGCGGCGGTGCTCCCGATGGGTGTACCGCAGGAGCCTTCCCACCCTGTTCGGGTGAGCAATCCGGCACTTTGTTAACTACTCACGCGTATGTCGACACACAAGACCGGCCTCGCCCGTGCGGGGCGGAGCCGGTCCTCGACGGGCCCGCTCCCACGCCGTCGCCCGTTGCCCGGCCGACGCCGTCGGCGGTCGTGGCGCGGGTCCGGGAACGCCGCACCAGGGCGCCGGCGTCCGCAGCAGCCGGTTCGGCGACCCGAGCCCGCGGCCGTCGGCCTTCCCGGTCGTCGCCCCCTCGACCAGGGCTTTCGTCACCTGCGCCGGAGCCGCCCGCCGGTGCCAGGCGAGATACAGCGCCGCCGCGCCCGCCGCCTCGGGGACGCCATCGACGTACCCGAGGCGGCCACCCGCCCGGTGTCGCTCGCGGCGGACGCCGACGTGATGGCGACCCCGGGGGCGAACGGATCCACGGCCGAGCCGTGGTTCGAAAAGGCCGGTTTCTTGTCCTCCCGGTCGGTCGCGCCCACCGTGACGGCCTGTTCGACCCCCGCCGGCGAGTACAGCGCGGCCGGCCCGCCCTCGTCGCCCGCGGCGACCGTGCAGCTGACACCGGACGCGATGGAGGCGCGGAGAGCGGTGTTCAACTGCGCGTTGTGGAAGCCGCCGAGACCGAAACTGGCGACCGCGGGCTTCCTCGCGTTCCGGGTCACCCGGTCGATGCCCGCGATCACCTGGGCCGCGGTCCCCTCCCCCAGTGTCACCAGGTGGCCGCCGGCCACGGAGCCCGGGTGCCCCGGTGCCGGATATCCGCCCCATGGGCGCGGCGTGCGCGGGCAGGGTCGCGGCCGAAACCGTCGCGGCGCACAGGATCGCCGTCGTGGTCGCCGTCATCACCCCCGCCCGGCGCAGACGCCGCGTACGCGTCCGTGCCATGGTCCGAGTTCCCCTCCTCGACTCGGCGTACGGCGCCGCGGGCCGGGGTGCACCCGGCGCGGGCCGGCACGCCACCGTGGCAGCGTCTCGTGCGGAACGAAGCCCCACAAGGACGCCTACGGGCAGGGAATCGGCCATATCCGTCGCGCGGCGCATCGTTCGGGTGGGGGTACGCCGGGGCCGGGTTGTCCGACTTCCGCCGGGGATACCGTTTCCGCCGGTAGTGTCGTGCGGGACGACCGAACGCACACTGCCGTCCCTTTGCACCGCGACTCGCGCCGAGGTGGAACTTGAAGGCGATCCGTCGATTCACCGTCCGACCCGTTCTCCCCGACCCCCTCCGGCCCCTCAGCGACCTGGCCCGCAATCTGCGCTGGTCCTGGCACACGCCGACCGGCGACCTCTTCCAGTCCGTCGACCCCGAACGCTGGGCCGCCTGCGGCCGCGACCCCGTACGGCTGCTGGGCGGCGTGGGGTCCGAGCGGCTCACCGAGCTGGCCGGCGACCGTGCGTTCCTGGACCGTCTCGACGCGGCCGCGGACGACCTGCACACGTACATGACCGGCGACCGCTGGTACCAGACCCAGTCCGGCACCCGGCCGCGGAGCGACCAACTGCCCGCCGCCATCGCCTACTTCTCCCCGGAGTTCGGCATCACGGCCGCCCTGCCGCAGTATTCCGGCGGGCTCGGCATCCTCGCCGGCGACCACCTCAAGGCCGCCAGCGACCTCGGCGTCCCGCTGATCGGCGTCGGCCTGCTCTACCGGCACGGCTACTTCCGCCAGACCCTGTCCCGCGACGGCTGGCAGCAGGAGCACTACCCCGTCCTCGACCCCAACGAGCTGCCCCTCGTCCAGCTCCAGGAGCCCGACGGCACGCACACCCTGGTGAGCCTCGCCCTGCCCGGCGGCCGGTCGCTGCGCGCCCGGATCTGGCTGGCCCAGGTGGGCAGGATCCCGCTGCTCCTGCTCGACTCCGACGTCGAGGAGAACGACCCCGGTGCCCGCGGCGTCACCGACCGGCTCTACGGCGGCGGCAGCGAGCACCGGCTGCTCCAGGAGATGCTGCTCGGCATAGGAGGTGTCCGGGCGGTGCGCGCGTACTGCGGGCTCACCGGGCACGCACCGCCCGAGGTGTTCCACACCAACGAGGGCCACGCCGGCTTCCTCGGCCTGGAACGCATCGCCGAACTGGGCGCCGAAGGGCTGGAGTTCGACGCCGCCCTGGAGGCCGTCCGGGCCGGGACCGTGTTCACCACGCACACCCCCGTACCGGCCGGCATCGACCGCTTCGACCGCGGTCTGGTCGCCCGCCACTTCGGCCCCGACACCGAACTGCCGGGCATCGACGTCGACCGGGTCCTCAGGCTCGGCATGGAGACGTACCCCGGCGGCGAGCCCGGCCTGTTCAACATGGCCGTGATGGGCCTGCGCCTCGCCCAGCGCGCCAACGGCGTGTCCCTGCTGCACGGCAGCGTCAGCCGCGAGATGTTCGCCGGGCTCTGGCCCGGGTTCGACCCCGAGGAGGTGCCCATCACCTCCGTCACCAACGGGGTGCACGCGCCCACCTGGGTCGCCCCCGAGGTGTTCCGGCTCGGCGCCCGGCAGATCGGCGCCGAGCGGGCCGAGGAGGCGCTGACCGTCGGCGGCTCGGACCGCTGGGACTCGGTCGCCGACATTCCGGACGAGGACATCTGGGAGCTGCGCCGGTCCCTGCGCGCCCTGCTGGTGATGGAGGTGCGGGAGCGGCTGCGCGCCTCCTGGCGGCAGCGCGGCGCCGGGACGGCGGAGCTGGGCTGGATCGACCGGGTGCTCGACCCGGACGTGCTGACCATCGGCTTCGCCCGGCGGGTCCCCTCGTACAAGCGGCTGACGCTGATGCTGCAGGACCGGGACCGGCTGATGAACCTGCTGCTGCACCCCGAGCGGCCGGTGCAGATCGTGGTCGCGGGCAAGGCGCACCCGGCGGACGAGGGCGGCAAGCGGCTCATCCAGGAGCTGGTCCGGTTCGCCGACGACCCGCGCGTCCGGCACCGGATCGTGTTCCTGCCCGACTACGGCATGGCGATGGCGCAGAAGCTCTACCCGGGCTGCGACATCTGGCTGAACAACCCGCTGCGGCCGCTGGAGGCGTGCGGCACCAGCGGCATGAAGGCCGCGCTCAACGGCTGTCTCAACCTCTCGGTGCTGGACGGCTGGTGGGACGAGTGGTTCCAGCCCGACTTCGGCTGGGCCATCCCCACCGCGGACGGGGCGGGTACCGACCCGGACCGGCGCGACGCCATAGAGGCCGCCGCGCTGTACGACCTGCTGGAACAGCGGATCGCCCCGCGCTTCTACGAGCGGGGCGGGAGCGGACTGCCGGACCGGTGGCTGGAGATGGTCCGGCACACCCTGAGCCTGCTCGGCCCGAAGGTGCTGGCCGGCCGCATGGTCCGCGAGTACGTCGAGCGCCTGTACGCGCCCGCCGCCGGCGGTCACCGCGCGATGGACCCGGACGCCGCGCGGGACCTCGCCCGGTGGAAGACCCGGGTGCGCGCCGCCTGGCACGGGGTGAGCGTCGACCACGTCGAGACGTCGGAGACGACGGGCACCGCGGAACTCGGCACCACGCTCGGGCTGCGGGTGCGCGTCGGCCTCGGCGGCCTCGGCCCGGACGACGTCGAGGTCCAGGCCGTCTCCGGGCGGGTGGACGAGGAGGACCGCATCGCCGACGCGACCCCCGTGCCGCTGAAGCCGGTGGGCGCCGCCGACCTGGAGGGCCGCTGGGTGTACGAGGGCCCGCTTTCGCTGGACCGCACCGGACCGTTCGGCTACACGGTCCGTATCCTGCCCAGCCACCGGCTGCTGGCGCAGGGCACGGAACTGGGCCTGGTCGCGGTCCCCTCGGAGGAGGTCATGGGGGCGGCGGGGCTGCTGATGCGGTAGGCGGAGGGACCAGGGCGTGTGGGACGAAGGGTCTCGAGGAGTCCTCAGAACTCCTCGAGACCCTTCGTCGCGAGGCGGCGCAGCACCGTGCCGCAGCGGCGGGCCCAGGCCTGCTGCAGTCCGCGGCCGGCCGGGCCGGCCGCCCGCGCGTACCACCTGGCCGGCCTGCTGAACGCCGAGACGGTCAGCCACACCGTCCCGTCCCCGGTGCGGTCCACGACGAAGGCCTCCTCGCCGCACTCCGGGTGACCGGGCAGCGTGCCGTACGCCCAGCCGGCTCTGCGGTGCTCCTCCACCGTCCAGACCACCCGGCAGGGCGCCCGGACCACTCCGGCGAGGGTGACGGTGACGTCGGCACCGGGCGCCGCGCGGTCGGCGGAGGTGTCGAACCCGACCCCCAGGGCCCGGTGCAGTTCCCAGGTGAGGACCGCCTCCGCGCCCTGGCGGAAGACCGCCTCACCCTCGCCGAGGCGGGTGCGGACGTGCAGGGGGTGGAATCCGGGAGGGCAGAAACCCGGCTCACGGGTCGCGCCGACGTGGTCGTAGGTGAAGTCCGCCGAAGACATGGGACCCAAGAGTAGGGCGGCGCCCGAAGCCGTCGGAACGGCGGGGCGCCGCCCCGGAGGTCCGGCCTCCGGAACGGCGCCCTGTCCCGGGTGCCGCCTGCGGCCTACGGGAAGGTGAGTCCCCAGCTGTTGATGTAGCCGGTGTCCCGGGCGGCCTGGTCCTGCACCCGCAGCGTCCAGGTGCCGTTGGCGGTCTCGGAGGAGGCGTTGACCGTGTAGGTCTCGTTGACGTTGTCCGCGGAGTCGCCGGAGCTGCGGCTCTTCAGGCGGTACGCCGTCCCGTCCGGGGCCAGCAGGTCGATGACGAGGTCACCGCGCCAGGTGTGCACGATGTCGACCGGGACCCGGAGGTTGGACGGCGCGTTGCCCGCCTGCCCGGTCACGGTGACCGACGAGGTGACGGCCGCGCCGTTGTCCGGGACGGACACGTCGGTGGTGTTCTCGAAGGTGGTGCCGCCGCCGCCACCGCCGTCGTCCCCGGAGCGTGCGCCGACGTTGATGCCGGCCCAGGCGTCCTGCACCGCCCTGTATTCGGCGCTGTCCGTGCCGTACAGCTCACCGGTGGCCGCGAGGGTGCCGGTGCGGGCGCCCGCGTAGGTGGTGGTCGAGGTGAACTTGGTGGTCAGCGCGCGGAACCAGATCTTCTCCGCCTTGGCGCGGCCGATGCCGGTGACCGGCAGGCCGTCCGAGGTGGGCGAGTCGTAGCTGACGCCGTTGATGGTCCTGGTGCCGCTGCCTTCGCTCAGCAGGTAGAAGAAGTGGTTCGCGGGACCCGAGGAGTAGTGCACGTCGATCGAGCCGATGCCGGAGTACCAGGCGTCCTTGGACGCGCCGTCCCGGCTCGGCCTGTCCATGTAGCGCAACGGGGTGCCGTCGCCGTTGATGTCGATCTCCTCGCCGATGAGGTAGTCACCGGCGTCGGAGGAGTTGGCCGCGTAGAACTCGACGGTCGCGCCGAAGATGTCGCTGGTCGCCTCGTTGAGGCCGCCGGACTCGCCGCTGTAGACCAGGCCCGCGGTGTTCGAGGTGAGACCGTGGGTCATCTCGTGCGCGGCGACGTCGATCGAGGTCAGCGGGTTGGCGTTGCCCGATCCGTCGCCGTAGGTCATGCAGAAGCAGCTGTCCGACCAGAAGGCGTTGACGTAGTTGTTGCCGTAGTGGACCCGGGAGTAGGCGCCCACGCCGTCCCCGCGGATGCCGCTGCGGCCGTGCACGTTCTTGTAGTAGTCCCAGGTCAGCGCGGCCCCGTAGTGGGCGTCGGCGGCGGCCGACTCCAGGTTGGACGGGCTGCCGTTGCCCCACACGTCGTCGGAGCCGGAGAACAGGGTGCCGGTGCCGGAGGTGCCGCGGTTCAGGTTGTACGTCCTGTGCCCGCCGCGCGCGCCGTCGGTGAGGTTGTAGGCCGACCCGGACTGGGTGGAGGTCAGGTCGACGGTGCCGCTGTAGACGGTGTGGCCGGTGGCGTTCCGGACGGCCTGCCACTCGTACAGCTTCTCGCCCGTGGTGGCGTCGGTGACGACGTGCAGCTCCTGCGGGGTGCCGTCGTGCTGGAGTCCGCCGACGACCGTCTCGTACGCCACCGTGGGGGTGCCGCTCGCGGCCCAGACCACCTTGCGCGGGGCGCGGTCCACGTCGGGGCTCTTGGCGTCCTCGGCCTTCGCGGCGGACAGCGCCTGCTGCTCCGCCTCGGCGGTGGACACCGTGGCCGCGGTCGTGGCGGGCTTCACCGCGGCCCGGGTGGCCTTGACGACGGAGTCGGCCGCGCCGGGCTTCTCGCCCTGCACGACCAGGTCGCCGCCGAGGACGGGCAGGCCGTCGTAGGTGCGCTCGTAGCGGACGTGGACGGTGCCGTCGCGGTCCTTGAGGACGTCACGGACGACGAGCTTCTCCTTCGCGCCCAGACCGAGGTCCTCGGCGGTGGCCGCCTTGGTGGCGTTCGCCTCGCGGATCAGCTCGGCGCGCTGGGCGGGGGTGAGCCGGACCGACTCCGCGGCGGGCTTCGGCCGAGCCGCCGGCGTGGCGCCCGGGGCCGCGGTGGCACTGCCGGCCTGCACGGCCGTGGCCACCAGGGCGGCGACCCCGGCGAGGGCGACCGCCGCGGTGCGGCGGCGCGTGGTGCGGGGGGTGGCGTGGGGGGTGCGTCTGTGGGAGGAGCTGCTTGTCAACACTGACTCCTTCTGCGCGGCCGCGGGTTGTGCGGCCAGGGGAGACCGGCCGACGGGTGAGGCGGCCGGGCAGAACAGGGCGGTACGCGGTACCACGTGCTGCTGTGCTGGAGCGACGGCCGAGGCACGACGGTGCGGTGGCGCTGTGGGGTTGCCGTGCGAGGGTCGTGGGAAGAGTGGCAGCTGACCGCGCTTTCTGTCAGGGGCGCGTCAATAAGTTGGCCGGAAACGGTCCGTTGTCCGGGAGTTCGGGTTCGATTAACGGAGAATTGCGCGGGTGTAACGGCGGCCACGGTCCACCCACTGCACGCCGCCGTCCCCGCCCTGTACATCCGCCCTTCCCGTACGTCTGGGCACGTGTCGCGTCGGGCTGCCTCCCTGTTACGCCAGGCTGTCCCGCCACGCCCGGTGCAGGTCCGCGAAGCGGCCCGTGCCCGCGACGAGTTCGGCCGGGGGGCCGTCCTCCACGATGCGGCCGTGTTCCATCACCAGGACGCGGTCCGCGATCTCCACGGTGGACAGGCGATGGGCGATGACGACCGCCGTACGGCCCTTCAGCACCGTCGCCATCGCGCGCTGCACCGCGCGCTCACCGGGGATGTCCAGTGAGCTGGTCGCCTCGTCCAGGATCAGGACGGCGGGATCGGCGAGCAACGCCCGTGCGAAGGCCACGAGCTGGCGCTGGCCGGCCGAGATGCGGCCGCCGCGTTTGCGTACGTCGGTGTCGTAACCGTCCGGGAGGGAGGTGATGAAGTCGTGCGCGCCGATCTCCTTCGCCGCCTGCTCGATCTCCGCGCGGCCGGCCTCCGGGCGGCCCAGGGCGATGTTGTCGGCGACCGTGCCGGAGAACAGGAACGCCTCCTGCGTCACCATGACCACCCCGCGCCGCAGTTCGGACCCCGGCAGGTCGCGCAGGTCGACGCCGTCGAGCAGGACCCGGCCGTCGGTGGGGTCGTAGAAGCGGGCGAGCAGTTTCGCCAGGGTCGACTTGCCGGCGCCGGTCGAGCCGACCACCGCGACGGTCTGCCCGGCGGGGAGGGTGAGGTCGAAGCGGGGCAGCACCTCGCCGCCGGTGCGGTACGCGAACCGGACCCCGTCGAAGACGACCTCGCGGCCGGGGTGCTCCGACCGCGGTTTCGGCAGCTCACGGGGCGCCGCCGGCTCAGGCACGGACGGGACCTGCGCCAGCAGACCGGCGATCTTCTCCAGCGAGGCCGCCGCCGACTGGTACGCGTTCAGGAACATGCCCAGCCGGTCGATCGGGTCGTACAGCCGCCGCAGATACAGCACCGCCGCCGCCAGTACACCGAGCGCGAGCGTCCTCTCCGTCACCCGGTGGGCGCCCCACAGGACGACCAGCGCGACCGTGGTGTTGGCGATCCCCCGGGAGCCGACCACATAGCGGGCCATCTCGAGCAGCGCGTCGCCGTTGGTCCGCTCGTGCCGCCGGTTCAGTTCCCGGAACGCGGCGTCGTTGGCAGACTCGCGGCGGAAGGCGCGCACCGGGCGGATGCCGTTCATCGTCTCGACGAACTTCACGATCACCGCGGCGATCGCCGTGGACCGCTGCCGGTACACCTCGGAGACCCGCCGTCGGTACGACCGTACGAGTGCGTACAGCGGGACGAAGGACGCCACCGCCACCGCGCCGAGTCCGAGGTCCAGCCAGAGCAGCAGCACCGAGATGTAGACACAGGACACGAGGACGGTCACCAACTCCTGCAGGCCCTCCTCCAGCAGCTCCCGCAGCGACTCGACGTCCGTGGTGGAGCGGGAGATGAGCCGGCCCGAGGTGTAGCGCTCGTGGAAGTCGACGCTGAGCGCCTGCGCGTGCCGGAAGATACGGCCGCGCAGATCCAGCAGCACGTCCTGGCTGACCCGGGCGGCGGTGGCGATGAACGCGTACTGCAGCACGCCGCCCGACGCAGCGCACAGCAGATAGCCCACCGCCACCGCGATCAGCGGCCCGTGGTCGGCGGAGCGGAACGCGGGTACGCCCCGGTCGATCGCGTACGCCACCAGCAGCGGGCCCGCCTGCACCGCCGCCTGCTGGAGCAGCAGCAGGAGCGCCGTCAGGGCGACCCGGCCGGGCATCGGAGCCAGCAGGGAGCGCAGCAGGACGCCGCCGGCGCCCGGGGGAGTGGGCAGGACGTCCCGGTCGAAGGGGTCGCCGGCCGCCGGGGTCCGCGGCTCGCCGTCCTTGCCGTCCTCGTCGCGGGCGGGTGCGGTGGGAGCCGCCGTCATCGCTGGTTCTCCTGTTCCGCGTGTGCTGCCTGGTCCGCCTGGTCCGCCACCGGGTCACCGGCCATCAGGTGGGCGTACTCGGCGTTGGTGCGCAGCAGTTCGTGGTGGGTGCCGACCGCCGTGATCCGGCCGCCGGAGAGCAGGGCGACGCGGTCGGCCAGCAGGACCGTGGACGGGCGGTGCGCCACGATCAGGGCAGTGGTGTCCGTGAGCACCCGGCGCAGGGCCGCCTCGACCGCGGCCTCCGTGTGCACGTCCAGCGCGGACAGCGGGTCGTCCAGCACCAGGAAGCCGGGCTGTCCGACCACCGCGCGGGCCAGCGCGAGACGCTGCCGCTGCCCCCCGGACAGGCTCAGCCCCTGCTCGCCCACCTGGGTCCGGGTGCCCTGCGGCAGCGCGTGCACGAAGTCGGCCTGCGCGACGTCCAGCGCCCGCTCCAGCTCCTCCTTCCCGGCGGCGGCCCCGGCACCCATCAGCACGTTCTCCGCCACCGCGGCAGAGAACAGGGTCGGCTCCTCGAACGCGACGGAGACCCTGCACCGCAGCTCCTCGCGGGACAGCGCGGTGATGTCCGTGCCGTCGAGGGTGATCCGCCCCGAGGTCACCTCGTGCAGCCGGGGGACCAGGGCGGTGAGCGTGGTCTTGCCGCTGCCGGTCGCGCCGACCAGGGCCATCGACTCGCCGGGGCGGATGTGCAGGTCGACCCGGTCCAGGACGGGCGGGGACCCGGAAGGGGCGTCGGGGTAGCGGAAGGTGACGTCGTGGAAGCGCAGCCCGTCGTCGCCCGCGGGGGCGGCCGGCGTCCGTGCGCGGTGGGGGCCCGGCTCCTCCTCCTCGGTGTCCATCACCTCGAAGTACCGCTCGGTCGCGGTCGCCGCCTCCTGGCTCATCGCCAGCAGGAAGCCGATCGAGTCCACGGGCCAGCGCAGCGCCAGGGCCGTCGACAGGAACGCCACCAGGGTGCCCGCGGACAGGTCCCCGTCGGCCACCCGCATGGTCCCCAGCACCAGGGTCGTGCCGATGGCCAGTTCCGGGAGCGTCACGATGACGCTCATGATGGCGCCGAGCAGCCGGGCCTTGCGCAGCTCCGTCCCGCGCAGATCCTCGGACAGCTTCCGGAACGCCCGCGCCTGGCTGCGGTGCCGTCCGAACCCCTTGACGACGCGGATGCCGAGCACGCTCTCCTCGACGACCGTCGTCAGATCGCCGACCTGGTCCTGTCCGAGCCGCGACGCCCTGGAGTACCGCTTCTCGAAGATCAGGCAGGTGACCATCACCGGCACGACGGGAATCAGGACGACCAGTCCCAGAGCCCAGTCCTGGACCAGCATGATGATCACACCGACGAGGATTGTCACCCCGTTGACCAGGAGAAAGGTCAGCGGGAAGGCCAGGAACATGCGCACCAGCATCAGATCCGTGGTCCCCCGGGACAGCAACTGCCCCGACGGCCACCGGTCGTGGAACGCCACCGGCAGCCGCTGCAGATGCCGGTACAGGCCCGCCCGCATCCCCGCCTCGACACCCGCCAGCGGACGCGCCACCAGCCACCGCCGGAGCCCGAACAGCAGTGCCTCCGCGAGCCCGAGCAGCAGCAGGTACAGCGCGCCGAGCCACACACCCGCCGGGTCCCGGTCGGCGATCGGGCCGTCCACCATCCACTTCAGGACCAGCGGGATGACCAGGCCGATGCACGAGGCGAGGATCGCGATGACGGCGGCGGTCAGCAGCCGCGCCCGCACGGGCCGCACGTACGGCCACAGACGCAGCAACGCACGGACTGTGGAGCGCGTTTCGAGAGGCGGGGGCGTGGGGGGAAGTGTGGTGGCCATCAGCAGCGAGCCTACGGATCGCCACTGACGCTGCCCACCGAGTTTTGGCCGGACCGCGCTCGGCCTTCGGACCTACGACCTGCGGCTCGGGCCGGCCGTCCACGGAAGACGCGGGAGTCGTATTACTCCATCAGCCGATCGGTTGATGCGTCCCGAGCGGGACGGCCGATGTGCGGGCGCCCCGCCCACCGGGAGGCTTGGCGCCATGCCCGTCATCGAAGTCACCGATCTACGCAAGTCCTACGGGGGCCGACCCGTCGTGCACGGCGTCTCCTTCGGCGTCGAGGAGGGCGAGATCTTCGGCGTCCTCGGCCCCAACGGCGCCGGCAAGACGACCACCGTCGAATGCGTCGGGGGCCTGCGCGCCCCCGACGCCGGCCGGGTCCGCGTCACCGGCCTCGACCCGATCGCCGACCACGAGCAGGTCGCCCGGGTTCTCGGCGCCCAGCTCCAGCGCAGCGAACTCCAGGCCAAGCTCACCGTCCGCGAGGCCCTCGAGCTGTACGCCGCGTTCTACCCGAGCCCCGCCGACTGGCGGCCCCTGGCCGAACGCCTCGGGCTCACCCCGCACCTGAACAGCCGCTTCGGCAAACTCTCCGGCGGGCAGAAGCAGCGCCTGTCCATCGCCCTCGCCCTCATCGGCGACCCCCGGATCGTCGTCCTCGACGAACTCACCACCGGCCTGGACCCGCGCGCCCGCCGCGACACCTGGGAACTCATCGAGGACATCCGCGCGAACGGCGTCACCGTCCTGCTCGTCACCCACTTCATGGAGGAGGCCCAGCGGCTCTGCGACCGGATCGCGGTGATCGACAAGGGCCGGGTGGCCGCCCTGGACACCCCGGCCGGCCTGATCCGCCGCTCGGCGGGCGCCACCGTCATCAGCTTCACGCCCTCCGCGCCCCTGGACGACCGCGACCTGAACGGCCTGCCCGCCCTCGCCTCGGTCGAGTACCGGGACGGACGCGTCACCCTGTCCGGCACGGACGAGACCGTCAACGCCGTCATCACCCTCCTCGCGCGCACCCACGTCACCGCCCACCAGCTCCGGGTCACCGACGCCACGCTCGACGACGCGTTCCTGGACCTGACCGGGCAGACCGACATCCTGCACGAGCCCGACACCACCGAGGAGGTACCGGCGTGACCGGCCCCGTGCTCAACGCCGCCGTCCTGCGGACCGAGATCCGCCTCTTCCGCCGTGAACCCGGCGGGATCTTCTGGGTCCTGCTGTTCCCCACCGTCCTCCTGGCGATCCTCGGCTCCATCCCGTCCTTCCGCGAGGCCGACCCGTCCTTCGGCGGACTGCGCCCGGTGGACGCGTACGTCCCGGTCGCCGTGCTGCTCGGGCTGATCGTCGGCGGGGTGCAGGGCATGCCGCAGACCCTCACCGCCTACCGCGAGCACGGCATCCTGCGCCGGATGGCCACCACACCCGTACGGGCCACCGCGCTGCTCGGCGCGCAGATGCTGGTGTACGGCGGGGCGGCCCTGCTCTCGGCGCTGCTCTCGCTCACCGTCGGCCGGACCGCCTTCGGCGTACCGCTGCCGCGCCAACCCTTCGGCTACCTGATCGCGCTGGTCCTGGCCGTGCTCGCCGCCCTCGCGCTCGGCGCCGTGCTCTCCGCGCTCTCCCGCACCGCGAAGATCGCGGGGGCGGTGGGCTCGGCCGCGCTCTTCCCGGCGATGTTCTGCGCGGGCGTGTGGCTGCCGGTGCAGGCCATGCCGGACCTGCTCGCCGACATCGTCGGCTGGACCCCGTTCGGCGCCGCCGCCGAAGCCCTGAACCAGGCCGCCGTCGGCGACTGGCCCGGCTGGATCCACCTGGCCGTCCTGGCGGCCTGGACGGTCCTGCTGACGGCCGTCGCCGCGCGCTGGTTCCGCTGGGAGTGAGGCCGGGAGCGGAGGCGGGAGTGGACGCGGGGGTCAGTGTGCGGGTGAGGAATGCGGAGGGTGGCGCCGGCACGGGCGCGTACGAGAATGACGGCATGACGGGGGACGCCATGACGGCGGACGGGACTGCCGGGGGCGAGAGGCCCGGGGGCGAGAGGCCCGGGGACGGGGCGACCGCGGGCGGCAAGGTCGAGCGGCGGTGGGCGGTGTTCCGCCGCTGGGGGCCGTACACCCTGCTCGCGGCCGGTACCGTGCTCTCGCTGTCGGCCGCCGACGCCATCGGCATGACCGACGGTGAGCGGTGGGCGAGCGGCGTACTGGCCGTCGTGGCCCTCCTCCTGCAACTGGCCTGGGGCCGGGCGGAGCGCAGGCGCCCCGGACCGACCACGGAGAGTGCCTGCTACTACGCCGTCCGCTGGGCCCTCGGGTTCGTGCTCACCTGGATGAACCCGCTGTTCGCCTTCTACGCGACCATCGGCTATTTCGGTATCGCCCACCAGCTCCCGAGACGCCTGGTCAGGGTGGGCCTGCTGGCCACCGCGGTGACCCTGGCGGGCTCGCAGTCGGGCGGGCTGCCGCCGGGAGACGGACTGGGCTGGGCGCTGTTCGGCGCGGTCCTCCTGGTCAACGGCCTGCTGGTGTCGCTCTTCGCCCACTTCGGCGACCTGGAGGAGGAGCGCGCCCGGGCGCAGGCCGAGGCCATCGCCGAACTGGAGCACACCAACGCCGCGTTGCAACAGGCCCTCGACGAGAACGCCGCCCTGCACACCCAGCTTCTCGTCCAGGCGCGGGAGGCGGGCGTCGCCGACGAGCGCCGGCGGCTGGCCGCCGAGATCCACGACACCCTCGCCCAGGGCCTCACCGGCATCATCGCCCAGCTCCAGGTGGTGGCGGGCACGACGGACCCCGGCCTGGTCCGCGTCCACGCCGGCCGGGCCACCGACCTGGCCCGCGAAAGCCTCGGCGAGGCCCGCCGCTCGGTGCACAACCTCGCCCCGGTCGCCCTCGACGGGGACGGGCTGCCGCAGGCCCTGGAGAAGACGGTCACGGAATGGGGCGAACGCACCGGCGCCCGCGCCGACTGCACCGTCACCGGCACGGCCGAACCCCTGCACGAGGAGGTCGCGGCCACGCTGCTGCGCATCGCCCAGGAGGCCCTGTCCAACGCCTCCCGGCACGCCGCGGCCACCCGGGTCGGCGTCACGCTCTCGTACATCGGCGACGAGGTCACCCTCGACATCCGCGACGACGGCCGCGGCTTCGACCCGCGCGTGCGACCCGCCCGCACCGGCAGCGGCGGCTTCGGCCTCGACGGCATGCGCGCCCGCGCGGAACGCATCGCGGGCTCCCTCATAGTGGAGTCCGAACCCGGCCACGGGACGGCGGTGTCGGCTCGCGTACCGTTCGTCCGCCTGAACTAGAGGACCCACATGACCGATGCCGACGACACTCCGACCGTCTCGGTCCTGATCGTCGACGACCATCCCGTCGTACGGGACGGCCTGCGCGGCATGTTCGAGTCCGCGCCCGGCTTCCGCGTCCTCGGCGAGGCGGCGAACGGCGTCGAGGCGCTGGAGCGGGCCACCGCCCTCGACCCCGACGTCGTCCTCATGGACCTGCGCATGCCCGGCGGTTCGGGCGTGGACGCCATCCGGGAGCTGGTCCGCCGGGACGCGCGGGCCAAGGTGCTCGTCCTCACCACCTACGACACCGACTCCGACACCCTGCCCGCGATCGAGGCGGGCGCGACCGGCTACCTGCTGAAGGACGCGCCGCGCGAGGAACTGTTCACGGCCGTACGGGCGGCCGCCGAGGGCCGTACGGTCCTCTCCCCGGCGGTGGCCTCCCGCCTGGTCTCCGCGGTCCGCGCCCCCGCCGCCGAACCGCGGTCCGCGCCCCTGTCCGGGCGGGAGCGCGAGGTCCTCGCCCTGGTCGCCCGGGGCACCTCCAACCGCGAGATCGCCCGCGAACTCTTCATCAGCGAGGCGACCGTGAAGACCCACCTCACCCACCTGTACGCCAAACTCGGCGTCAAGGACCGCGCCGCGGCCGTGGCGGCCGCCTACGACCGCGGCATCCTCGGCTGAGGCCGGCCGGGCACGGGCTGCGCAACGGGCCGGTGTCCGGCCGGCGCTGCGTCACGTCACCCGGCCACGCGCAGCAGCAGCACCGTCCGTCCCGCAACCGTGATCGTCGTGTCCGCGAGGTGGGGCGTGGCCGGTGGGGACTCCTGGTCCTCCCGGCCGGTGTCGACGAGGACCTCGTAGCGCTCGGCCCACGGCGGGCCCGGGAGGCGGACGTCCGCCGGTCCGTCGCCGGCGTGGAGGACGGCGAGGAAGCTGTCGTCGAGGACGCGGCCCCCGTGCTCGTCCCGGTCCGGGATGTCCCGGCCGGAGAAGTACATGCCGAGGGTGGCGGTGGGCGCGTACCAGTCCTCCTCGGTCATCTCCGTGCCCCGCGCGGTGAACCAGGCGAGGTCGCGCAGGCCGTCGGCACTGTGCGCGTGTCCGGAGTAGAAGGTGCGGCGGCGCAGCACCGGATGGCGGCGGCGCAGGGCGATCAGCCGGGACGTGAGGGCGAACAGGGCCCGCCAGCCCGGCCGGTCCAGCAGCTTCCAGTCCACCCAGCCGGTCTCGTTGTCCTGGCAGTAGGCG
Organism: Streptomyces sp. NPDC058632; assembly: GCF_042717095.1. Taxonomy (NCBI): domain Bacteria; kingdom Bacillati; phylum Actinomycetota; class Actinomycetes; order Kitasatosporales; family Streptomycetaceae; genus Streptomyces; species Streptomyces sp. NPDC058632. The sequence goes on from NZ_JBHXQZ010000094.1 coordinate 16,154, forward strand.
TTGTTGTTGCCGCGCTGGGTGCGCCCCATCTCGTCACCGGCGACCAGCATCGGCACACCCGTCGAGAGCAGCAGGGTGGTCAGCAGGTTGCGCAGTTGCCGCCGGCGCAGGGCCAGGATGTCCGGGTCGTCGGTCTCGCCCTCGGCGCCGCAGTTCCAGGAGCGGTTGTCGTCCGTGCCGTCCCGGTTGCCCTCGCCGTTGGCCTCGTTGTGCTTGCGCGCGTACGACACGAGGTCGCGCAGGGTGAACCCGTCGTGCGCGGTGACGAAGTTGACCGAGGCGTACGGGCGCCGCCCGCCCCAGTCGTACAGGTCGCTCGAGCCGGAGAGCCGGTAGCCGATCTCCCGCAGGTCCGCGGCGCCGGGCCGCCAGAAGTCCCGTACGGCGTCGCGGTACCGGTCGTTCCACTCCGACCACAGCGGCGGGAACGCCCCCACCCGGTAGCCGCCGGGGCCCACGTCCCACGGCTCGGCGATCAGTTTCACCCCGCGCAGCACCGGGTCCTGGGCGATCACCGAGAGGAACGGGACACGCATGTCGACGTCGTCCCCGTCCGCGGTGCGGGCCAGTGCCGCCGCCAGGTCGAAGCGGAAGCCGTCGACGCCCATCTCGGTCACCCAGTAGCGCAGCGAGTCCGTGATCAGGCGCAGTACGTGCGGCTGGACGACGTCCAGGGTGTTGCCGCAGCCGGTGTAGTCGGCGTACCGGCGGGCGTCGGCCCGGAGCCGGTAGTGGCCGCGGTTGTCGATGCCCTTCAGGGACAGGGTGGGGCCCAGTTCGTTCGCCTCGGCGGTGTGGTTGTAGACCACGTCGAGGACGACCTCGATGCCCGCCGCGTGCAGCGCGCGCACCATCCGCTTGAACTCGCCGACCTGCTGCCCGCCCGTCCCGGAGGCCGCGTAGCCGGCGTGCGGGGCGAACCAGCCGACGGAGTTGTAGCCCCAGTGGTTGCGCAGCCCCCGTCGCAGCAGATGGTCCTCGTGCGCGAACTGGTGCACCGGCAGCAGCTCCACGGCCGTCACCCCGAGCCGCACCAGATGGTCGATCGCGGCAGGATGAGCCAGCCCCGCGTACGTGCCGCGCAGTTCCTCCGGAATGCCCGGGTGCCGCTGTGTGAACCCCTTGACGTGCAGCTCGTACAGGACCGTGTCCGCCCACGGCGTCCCGGGCCGCCGGTCGTCGGACCAGTCGTCGTCGTCGTGGACGACGACCCCCTTCGGCACGTACGGGGCGGAGTCCCGGTCGTCGCGCACGGTGTCCGCGACCTGCTGCTCCGGCCAGTCCCGGGCATGCCCGTACACCTGGGGCGGCAGGCCCGACGTGCCGTAGTCGCCGTCCACCGCGCGGGCGTACGGGTCGAGCAGCAGCTTCGCCGGGTTCCAGCGGGCGCCGGTCCACGGGTCCCAGCGGCCGTGCACCCGGTAGCCGTAGCGCGTGCCGGGCAGGACGCCCGCCACGAAGCCGTGCCAGACCCCGTCCGTCAGCTCGGTGAGCCGGGCGCGGCTCTCCCCGCCGCGCTCGTCGAACAGGCACAGTTCGACGCCCTCGGCACCCCCCGCCCACAGCGCGAAATCGGTCCCCGCCGCCCCGTCCGGACCGGTCCGGAAGCGGGCACCCGACGGGGCCGGCGGGCCGGGCCGCACGGGCACCGTCGCCGGCGGCGGCGCGGCCGCCCGCACGCCGTTCACGGTGACGGCCGGACGCCCGTCGCCGGTGACCCGGCCCCCGGTCACCGTCTCCCGCCCGGCCACCGCCTCCTGCTCGGCTGCGCTGGACACCTGTCAGCCTCCCGCGGCTCATCATGGGACGACGGAGGGCAGGGGAGTGCGTCCGCCCAGTCCCCTGGGCGTTCCTCGGCTCCGGCCGCGGCTCCCCGGCGCGTCGTCCTCCCCTCAGTTCTGCCCAGAGCGTGCCGTGCACTCACGTTTCCCCGGGGAACGTCAGGATGCACCCCGACGTTTCCCGGGGCGCACCCTCGCGTCGCCCCGGAGCGGGGGCGCACACCTAGGTCCCCGCGGGGTGCTGGGACCCGTCCCTCCGGGGCGCGGGGGCGGGACCGGGCGGAGACGGGTGCCCCGAGGGGACGCATGGTCGTTTCCCCACGCGCACCCCGTCGTTGGGTAGCGCGTGAGCCACGTACAAGGGCGCGCACGGCGCGCGAGGGCCGCACTGGCCACCGTAGTGACATGGGCAGGATTGCTGGCCGGGGCCGTCGGCTGTACTTCGGACGGTCCCATCGCAGGGGCGTTCGGCCCTCCGGGACCCGAGGAGGTGATCCGGGTCGTGCCCGCCGACGCCAGCAAGGAGGTGCGCCCCGACCAGGTGCTGCGGGTGCGGGCGTCCGAGGGCCGGCTGGAGTCGGTCAGGGTCGTCCGGTCCCAGGACGCGCGGGAGTCCCCGGTCCCCGGCCGGATCTCCGCCGACGGACAGAGCTGGAAGCCCGACGACGAACGGCTGGCGCTGGCCGCGAAGTACACGGTCGACGCCGTCGCCCTGGACGCCGGCGGGCGCCGCTCGGCCCGCCACACCACCTTCACGACGTACGTCCCCGAGCAGCGCTTCATCGGCTACGTCGCCCCGGACGACCGTTCCGTCGTCGGCACGGGGATGATCGTCTCCCTGGCGTTCAACCGTGAGATCGCCGACCGCGCGGCGGTCGAGCGCGCCGTCCGCGTCACCTCCCGCCCGGCCGTGGACATCCGCCCGCACTGGTTCGGCAGGAAACGCCTCGACTTCCGCCCCGAGAAGTACTGGAAGCCCGGTACCGAGGTCACCGTCGAACTGGACCTGCGGGACGTCGAGGGCGCGCCCGGCGTCTACGGGCTCCAGCACCGCACGTTCTCGTTCACCGTCGGCCGCGGTCAGGTCTCGGTGGTCGACGCGTCCCGGCACACGATGGAGGTACGCCGGGACGGCGAGGTGCTCGCCACGGTGCCGGTCACGGCCGGGGCGCCCAAGACCCCCACGTACAACGGGAAGATGGTGATCACGGAGATGCTCGAGGTCACCCGGATGGACAGCCGCACGGTCGGCTTCGGCGGCGAGTACGACATCCCCGACGTCCCGCACGCCATCCGCCTGACCGACTCCGGCACCTTCCTGCACGGCAACTACTGGGCCGAGGACGACGTCTTCGGCGACACCAACGTCAGCCACGGGTGCATCGGTCTGCGGGATGTGAAGGGCGGCGGCGCGAGCACCCCCGCGGGCTGGTTCTTCGACCGCAGCCTCGTCGGCGACGTCGTGGAGGTGGTCAACAGCAAGGACCGGACGGTCGCCCCGGACAACGGCCTCGGCGGCTGGAACATGAGCTGGGAGAAGTGGACGAAGGGCAGCGCCGTGAAGTGAACCCCGACGTGACCCCGGCACGACCCCCGACGTGACCCCTGCATGGCCCTGGGGCAACCCCTGCATGGCTCCGGCATGACCCTGATACGACCCCGGAGTGTCGCCCTGGATCCACCCCCTGCGCGCGGACGGTCGAAAGGGCGCTCCGGTTGTGCGCCCCAGGAGGGTGAAAGTTGGAACGGAACGGTGACACACCAGCCGCGTTCAACCCTCCTGGCCTGTGGTTACTATGCGCCGAAGCGCGCGAGGGGCGTGCGGGGGCGCGGGCCGGGCCAGGCCCGCCGAGGGGAGAAACAAGTGAACGTGGGGCCGATATCGGGGGCGCCGGTCGACGCGCGCGGGCGCGGCGGCAGGAAGCTCGCCGCGCTGGCACTCGGAGTGATGCTGGCGGTCACCGCGTGCGGCGGCGGGGGGACCGGCTCGGGCGCCGGGTCCGGCTCGGACGACGACAAGCCCAAGGACTCCACCGCGGCGGTGAGCAAGCAGTCCGAGGCGGTCATCGGCATAGCGCCCGAGGACGGCGCCGGGTCCGTGAAGACCAGCGGCGCGCTCAAGGTCGACGCGGTCAAGGGCAAACTGACCGAGGTCGTCGTCAAGAACCCGGACGGAGAGAAGATCGACGGGGAGATATCCGGCGACGGCGCCCACTGGACGCCGTCGACCCACCTGGCCGCCTCCACCAAGTACACCGTGCACGCGGTCGCCAAGGACTCCGCCGGCCGCACCGCCGCCGAGGACTCCAGCTTCACCACGCTGACCCCCAAGAACACCTTCGTCGGCACCTTCACCCCCGAGGACGGCTCCAAGGTCGGCGTCGGAATGCCGTTCTCGCTCCGCTTCACCCGGGGTATCACCCACCCGGAGGACATCGAGAAGGCCATCACCATCAAGACCGAGCCGGCCGTCGAGGTCGAGGGCCACTGGTTCGGCAACGACCGCCTCGACTTCCGGCCCGAGAAGTACTGGAAGGCCGGCACCAAGGTCACCGTCGACCTCAACCTCGACGGCGTCGAGGGCCGTCCCGGTGTCTACGGCGAGCAGGCCAAGACCGTCTCCTTCACCATCGGCCGCAGCCAGGTCTCCGTCGTCGACGCCAAGAAGCTCACCATGAAGGTCGAGCGGGACGGCAAGGTCATCAAGACGATCCCGGTCACCACCGGTGCCCCCGGCACCGAGACCTGGAACGGCCGGATGGTCATCAGCGAGCGGCTCGCGGTCACCCGGATGAACGGCGAGACCGTCGGGTTCGGCGGCGAGTACGACATCAAGGACGTCCCGCACGCCATGCGCCTGAGCACGTCGGGGACCTTCATCCACGGCAACTACTGGGGCGGCGGCGCCTTCGGCAACTACAACGCCAGCCACGGCTGCATCGGCCTGCGCGACACCCGCGGCGGCTGGGACAAGAAGGCCCCGGGCTCCTGGTTCTTCGAGAACTCCATGATCGGTGACGTGGTCGTCGTGAAGAACTCCAACGACGCCACCATCGCCCCGGACAACGGCCTCAACGGCTGGAACATGTCCTGGGAGAAGTGGAAGGCCTAGGCCTGGGCTCCGGCCCGGCCGTCACGGCACTGCGGCCCCGGTGCGAGGTACGGCACCGGGGCCGCCGGCGTCGGCCACCGTGCTGTGTCTGTCCGGGGGTAACCCCTGGACCCCCGGTCGGGTGTGATCGACCGCACCCAGCCGGTTGCCGTTAGCCGCCGTTAACCTGCTGCCATGACCGTACATCTCGAAGTCGCCGAGGGCGTCGGCACGCTGCGCCTGGACCGCCCGCCCATGAACGCGCTGGACGTCGCCACGCAGGACCGGCTGAAGGAACTCGCCGAGGAGATCACGCGCCGCGACGACGTGCGTGCCGTGGTGGTCCACGGCGGGGAGAAGGTGTTCGCGGCGGGCGCGGACATCAAGGAGATGCAGGCGATGGACCACACCGCGATGGTCCTGCGCGCCCGCGCCCTGCAGGACTCCTTCACCGCCGTGGCCCGCATCCCCAAGCCGGTGGTGGCCGCGGTGACCGGCTACGCGCTCGGCGGGGGCTGCGAACTCGCGCTCTGCGCGGACTTCCGCATCGCCGGGGAGAACGCCAGGCTGGGCCAGCCCGAGATCCTGCTCGGACTGATCCCGGGGGCCGGCGGCACCCAGCGCCTGGCCCGCCTCATCGGCCCGTCCAGGGCGAAGGACCTCATCTTCACGGGCCGTCAGGTGAAGGCCGACGAGGCGCTGGCGCTGGGCCTGGTGGACCGGGTGGTGCCCGCCGCCGAGGTCTACGAGCAGGCGCACGCGTGGGCCGCGAAGCTCGCGAAGGGTCCCGCGATCGCCCTGCGCGCGGCCAAGGAGGCGGTCGACACCGGTCTGGAGACCGACATCGACACCGGCCTCGCCGTCGAGCGGGGCTGGTTCGCGGGCCTGTTCGCCACCGAGGACCGCGAGCGGGGGATGCGCAGCTTCGTGGAGGACGGTCCCGGCAAGGCGAGGTTCCTGTGAACCTTCCTGAGATGGCTTGCAATTGACGCGGTGTCTGATCCGGGTCCCTCGATGGGGCGGTTTGTGGGAGCCTTGACGCACCCTTAAGCCTGTCGTGTCGAGGGAGCCTGTCGATTGCCGCACAGCGATCCGTTTCCGCAGGCCGAACGGATCGCCGACGCCTCCGAAGTGCCAGGGGCATATGTCGGCGGACTGTCTCGCGGTGGGAGCGTACGGGGGGCGCATTCCGCCGGAACGGTCCCGGACGCCCCGTCGGACGTCCATGATGGGGGGCATGGCGGGGCTGGATGACAGGGAGCAGCCGCGGGGAGACGGGCGTGCGACCGCGTCGCGCTGGTCGCCGACGGTCGAGGACGAACACGCCCAGAAGGTACTGGAGTTGTTCGGCGATCCGTCACAGGCGGAGGTCCCGCTGCCGTCCCGCCCGGAGTCCGCGGCCACTGCCCGCCGGCTCACCCAGGTCGTGGTCCTGCGCCACTGGGGCCTCGGGGCGGCGATCACCGAGGACGCCGTCCTCCTCGTCTCCGAACTCGTCGGCAACGCGGTGCGCCACACCGGCGCCCGTGTCTTCGGCCTCCGGCTGCGCCGTCGCCCCCGCTGGATCCGCGTCGAGGTCCGCGACCCTTCCCGCGGCCTGCCCTGCCTCATGCCGGTCCAGGAACTCGACATCAGCGGCCGTGGCCTCTTCCTCGTCGACGCCCTTGCCGACCGCTGGGGCGTCGACCTCCTGCCCCGGGGCAAGACGACCTGGTTCGACATGCGCGTCACCGACCGCTGAGCCGAAGCGCCGGCCGCCGGGCCACCGTGCTCCCAGTCGCCGCCCGCCACTCCTTCAGGGCGGCGCGGCCGGGGAGACCGGCGACGTCGGTGTCCACGGGGTCGTCGCTGTACGGGTGGAAGCGCCGCGTCGCCTCGATACGGGCCTTGCCCGCGGTGACGTGGCCGGCGATCCACGGGCCGCCACCCGCGCAGCGTCGCCCCGCCGCTCGGGAGCCTTGAAGACGAAGGGCGGACCGTCGGTGCCGCAGGACGAGGACCGGTACGGACCCACATCGACGCCGCGCAGCACGAGGGCTCCCTGAAGTGCCGTCGGCAGGAGCGGAGTCGGGTGGAGTCGGAGGTGTCGGTGGAGTCGAATGGATCACTCCTCCTGTGCATCACTTTCTTCACCGTGGCACGGGACGCCCGCGCATGTGGTGGAAATGTCACCTTCTCACCGTCGTGGGTACCGGCCGGTGCGGCCTCACACGCCACAACGCCCCCCTGGAGTCCCTCCGATGTCTTCTCTTCGCCATGTATTGATTACCTGGATCGGGTGAACTGACCGAAGGGCTGTGTGTGTTGGCGCACGCCGACGGCCCGGGGCGCGGTCGCTCCGGGCGCTGCGCAGAACCCGTTGGGGGTTTGGTTCGGTGGGAGTCTCAGTGGGCCATGGGGCCGCGAACGCACTGGCCTTCCGTGTGCCGGGGCCGCTGGAGGCGAGGGACGCCGACGGCCCCGTCGACGTCGGTCCTCCGCGGCGCCGCCTGCTTCTGCCGCGCCGGCTCCCGGAGACCGGCCGACCCGTTCGCCTCATCCGGCTGCCTGTCGGCCCGGCCGGCCCGACAAGCCGGCGACAAGATGTGGCCGAGTCCGACGCCGTCGACTACGGGTGGCTTGCGTGCCACGCGCGCGGGGACGAGGCCCTGATGAAAGGAGCGACGTGCTGACGACTGGCGGTGCGCTGCGTACGCGCGCCGAATGGCATGCTTCCCGGACGGAGAACCTCTGTACCCGCGGGGCGCGCTTCGTCACGGGCTCGGACATCGCCCGCATCTCCCGGGCCCTCGCTCTGGAGCCCTGGCATGTCACACAGACCGCGCCCGCGGCCGCCGACGATCCGACCGGGATCGTCACGGACGGCGGCCGGCGCCGGGTGAACCTCCGCCTCGCGAACGGCTCGCACGGCTGCGTCTTCCTGCTGCGCACCTCCGGTGGCCTCGGCCACTGCGGGCTCGGCGACCTCGCCCCCGTCTCGTGCCGGGCGTACCCCGCCCACCTGGGAGACGGCACCGCCCCGGCCCCGGCGACGGACGCCGGGCAGACCGGTGCCACGACGTCCGGTGCCACGACGTCCGATGCCACGCCACCCGGCGGGCCCCGGCGGTGGACCGAGGGGGACCTCGACCAGAAGCTGCTGGCAAAGGCCAAGGGCGCCTGGACGGCGGACCGCGACCACTGGTTCGAGGCCGTCAAGCGGTGGAACGCCCTGGCCGCCGAGTACGAAGGAGCCAAGCCGACCGACGACGAGCCCGGCATCCGCGACTTCCAGCGCTACCTCCTGGAGGCGTACGCCGCCCGCGAGGCGGGCACGGCCTGGCCCGGGGAGGCGACCTCGTGAACGGAAGCGGAGTCAATGTCGCCGGATGTGCCACCTGCACGGGCGACTGCTGCCGGAGGTACAAGGTGGGCGTCACCGCCGCCGACATGCGCAGGGTCGCCGCCGGAACCGCGCTGCACCCCGAGGAGTTCATCACCCTGCTCAAGGACGACACGGGGTTCAAACTGGTCCCCGAGGGGCCGACCCTCGACCTCTATCTCGTGCGCAGGCCGGAGACCGGCGGCTGCGTGTTCCTGATGGAGATCGACTCGGGCAAGGCCCGCTGCGGTGTCTACGCCCACCGCCCCCTGGTGTGCAGCAACTTCCCCACCACCCTCGAACGGGGCGCGGTCGGCATCCGCCAGGACACGGTCTGCGGGCCGGACTCGTGGAATCTCGCCGCCATGGAACTGACCACGTACCGGCGCGACCTCGAACGCAACCGCGAGGCATGGGCGGAGCACCGGCGTCTGACCCGGAAGTGGAACGCCGCCGTGGAGCGGGGCAAGCGGGAGCGCACCGCCCGGGAGCTCTACGACTTCCTGCTCGGCCCCGACTGGAACGACCGATGAGACTGCAGAGAGACGAACGGCTGGACGAGCGGTTGAACGAACCCCGCGATGGCCGGCGCGACGACCTGGTCGGGCCCGGCGGGCCGGAGGCCCCCTCCGCGCCGCTCGACCGGCTCCTCGCGGCCTCCGTCGCCCGGCGGTTCTACCTCGGCAACCAGTCGAAGGTGGAGATCGCCAAGGAATTCAACATCAGCCGCTTCAAGGTCGCCCGCCTCCTCGACGCGGCGGTGGCCCACGACATCGTGCGGATCGACATCACCGTCCCGGCCGAGATCGACGTCCCGCTCGGGCAGGCACTGGCGGAGCGGTTCGGACTCCGGCACGCCGTAGTTGTCCGTCTGACGGACGGCGAGGACGGCGCGGCGCGCCCGGCGGGCCGGCACCAGGTCAGCCGCTGGCTCGGGACGGCGGCGGCCCAACTGCTCTCGGAGACCGCCGAGGAGGGCGACGTCATCGGGCTGGACAGCAGCCCCGCGGTGGACGCGCTCAGCGAGGCGGTCAACCGGCTGCCGCCGTGCGACGTCGTCCAGCTGACCGGAGTGCACGGACCGGACCTCGCCCGCGATCCCGCGGTCGCCGCGGTCCGCCGTACCGCCGCGACCGGCGGCGGCCCCGCCTTCCCCCTCTACGCCCCCTTCGTCCTGCCGGACGCCGCGACCGCGGCGGTCCTCAGGAGCCAGCCGGCCATCGCCGGGACGGTGCACCGCTTCGGCCGGGTCACCCGGGCCGTCGTCGGCATCGGCGCGTGGGAGGCCGGCCTGTCGACGGTGTACGACGCCCTGGGCGACGTGGAACGCGAGACGTACCGGGCGTCCGGCGCGTGCGCCGATGTGGCCGGCCATGTCCTCGACGTGTCCGGCGAGGTGATCCCCACGGAGCTGAACGCCCGCATGATCTGCGTGAGCGCCGCCGAACTCCGTGCCGTTCCCGAGCTGATCGGCGTCTCGGGCGGCGCGCGGAGCGCGGAGGCGATCCGCGCCGTCCTGAAGTCCGGCCTGCTCACCTCGGTCGTCACCGACACGACGACCGCCCGCCGTCTGCTGTGGCCCGACGACGCGGACGACACGGCGCGGACGGTCCCGGCGCCCCGAACCACCGAATGAGGACAGCAATGACCCAGCAGGGCACCGGGAGTGCCGTCGTCGTGAGCGAGCCGACGGCAGCGGAGGACACGGGCGGGGGCCCGGGCACGGGCGTGGAGCTTCCGCCCGTACCCGACGACATCCGTGAGGCCGGCCGGCTCGCCCCGGACCACTGGCTGGGGGTCGTCGACCCGATGTGGTCCGGTCAGGAGCGGCCGCCGCAGTGGGCGGTGCTCGGCCGCTGGCGGTCCGGCCTCGACGGCGAGATCGTAGAGTGGGAGGAGAACCCCGACTACCGGCCGTCCCCCCTCGCACTCGGCTGGCCCGAACCGGAGGACGAGGTGGACCACGCCGTCCAGCTCGCCTCGACCGGCTACGGGCCCGGCGAGGCGGTGCCGGCCGCGCTCGTGGGCCGCGAGGTCGCCGTGCTGACCGGACCGGACGGTGGTCCGCTGAGCGCAGCGACCCCGGAGGGAACCCCTGTCGTACCGGTGTTCACCTCGCCCGCGTTCCTGCACACCGCGGGGCGCCTCGCCTTCGAACTCGTCGGCGTCGCCGACCTCGTGCCGCGGATTCCCGAGGGGCACGCGCTCTATCTGAATCCCTCGGCCGCGGTGAGCATGCTGCTGGACGTCGACGCCGTACGCGACGCGATCCGGTCCGGCGCGGAGGACGGAGCGAACGTACGCGAGCCGTCCAAGGAGCAGCGGGACGGTGTGCGGCAGCGCCCCGCGCGGGTGCTGACCGAGGCCGTTCACCCGGCACGGGGGACGGACGCGTGAGCCGCTGGTCATCCGTCGTCCCGCGCCGCGGCGGCAGGTCCGGCACGGGGCGCGGAACCCGGCACCCCGCCACCGAGCCGCACGGCGGTGCCGGAGGCCGGGGGGCCGTCGGTGCCCCGCCCGTCGAGGACATCGACGGCGTCCTGCTGGTCCGCTCGGTCGACGACGACTCCTTCCCGCTGGACACCCTGCTCGAAGTGGCGGGCGCCGTCGGCATGGAGGAGGACGTCGTCACGATGATCGTCGGCTCCGCCGCCGGAGGCGGACCCGCCGGCGCCGAGCACTGGGCGCGGCTCGGCGCCCTGCTGGACACCCTCCGCTCGCAGGGCACCGACCGGGTCCGGCTCGTCATGTCCGGCGCCGGGGACGACCGGCCCGAGCGGCCCAGCGTCGCCCGCCGGATCGCCGACGCATGGGAACTGGAGGTCATCGCCCCGGACGGAGCCGTACTGATCACTCCCGGTGGCGTGCTCTTCGTCCACGGCGCCGCCCGCCCCGGACCCGGATGGTGGCGGTTCGCGCCCGGCGAGGCACCCCGCAGGCTGGGCCCGCGCGCACCCGCGCCCGCCTGGCAGGAGGCGCTGGACCGGGTGCCCGTGCGCACCACCGGCGGCTGCGTGGTGGACCGGATACCGGCGGGGGTGGTGATCCGCCCGGCCGAGGCCCCCGGCCCGGACCTCGGCGACCTGTGCTTCGCGGTGCCCGTCGACTTCGAACGTCCCACCGTCCTGGTCGGTGCCCCGCAGGCGGAGGACGTCGCGGCCGACGAGGTGGCCGCCGTGCTCGCGACCCTGCCCGTGGCCCAGCGCTCCCGTGTCCGGCTCGCGCCGGGCGGCCGGCGCGACCTGCTGCGGCTCGGCCAGTCCGTCGCCGACCTGCTGGGCGCCGAGATCGAGGTACTCACGGGTCTGCCGCTGATCGCCGACCACGCACCGCCCGGAACGGCGCCCCGGCCGACCCTGGTGGGGCGGGACGGCAGGCCGAGCTGGCAGCCGTTCGTGTCCGCCGTGGTCTGCGGGCCCACCGACGCCGAGGGCCGTACGCCCGCTCCCCGGCCGGTGGCCACCCATGTGCCCGACTGGATCCTCGGAGGCGCCGAGCCGGGGACCGTACGGCTGACGGACCGCTGGCAGGCCACCGTCACCCGGGCCGGACTCGCCCTGTGGGCACCGGACGGCCCGCGTCCCGGGCCGGTGGGCCCGGCCGTGGATCCGGAGGTGTGCGCCATCGAACTGGGCATGCCGGGCCAGCCGTTGGACGGCTCCCTGCTGCCCGCGCTGTCCCGGCTGCTGCGCGGCCTCGGCGCCGACACCCGGGCGCGGACCACCCTGCTGGTGCGCGGCCGGCTCGTGGGCGGCGACGGCGAACTGCGCCGGCTGGCCGCCGAACACGGCGTGCCGGGCATCCGCTACGTCACCGCCGCACGCCCCGCGGGCGCCGGTGCTCCGGCCCGCCGCCCCGGTACGACCACGGCCGGAGCGCCCGCCGGGGCGCCCGGCGAACGTGCCTCCGTCGCGGCGGCGGCGCCCCCGCCGAACCTCCAGCTCACCTCCTCGTCGGCACCGCCGCCGGCCGGACGCCGGACCGGGACCGGGACCGGGACGGAGGGCGGCCATGTGGCAACGTCCGGAGCGGCCGCCGCTCCGACCGTGGCTCCGCCGAGCGGCAGGCCGCTCGGTCGCCCCGCACCCGGCTCCGCCGCCAAGTCGTCGCAGACGAACGGGGGTTCACGGGCGGGTGAGGGCACGGATCGTTCCGATGGCGTTCCTGGACGGACGACGCCGGAAACCGGCCCGAACGGTGCCACCGGGACCGGAACGGCAGAGGCCGACGGCAAGCCGGCTGCGTCGTCCGGTGGTTCGGAGGCCGGAGAGGCTGCGGCTCGCAGTGGTGGCGGGGCCGGGTCGGGGGTGGAACCGGGTGGTCGTGCGGCGTCCGTGGTCGGCACGGTGCCGGACGCCGGGTCCGGTGGGGATGCCGAGGTTCTGTCCGGGAGGCGGGTGCCGGGGGTCAAGGCGGTTGCGTCGTCCGGTGGTTCGGAGGGCGGAGAGGCTGCGGCTCGCAGTGGTGGCGGGTCCGGGTCGGGGGTGGAACCGGGTGGTCGTGCGGCGTCCGTGGTCGGCACGGTGCCGGACGCCGGGTCCGGTGGGAGCACCGGGCCCCTGACCGGAGGGCCGGCGTCTGAGTCCAAGTCGACTGTTTTGTCCGGCGGTTCAAACCCCGGGGAGGGTACGGGCCGCTCCGGTGGCGCGCTTGGACCCGAGTCCGCGGCTGGGCCGGAGGCCCGTACGGCGTCCCGGGCCGGTGCGGCGGCGGATACCGGGTCCGGCAGCGGTACCGGGGGGAGGGGACCGGGGGCCGACACCAAGTCGGTCACTCCGTCCGGTGGTTCACCGACGGGTGCGACGGCCCGTACGACGTCGGAGCCCGAGGCGGGCGGCAGCCGGGCCGTACCCCCGGGGCTCGACGCCCGGGGCACGGACACAGACACGGGTACGGACACCGGCGAGGCGTCGCACGGTGCCGGAACCGGTCGTGGGGCGCCGCAGGCCGAGGCACGGCCGGTGGCCGGGACCGGGAACAGGACCCCGGGAACCCCGGCCCCGCAGGCCGCCCCGGTGCCGGGCGTCACGCCTGCCCCTGCCGCTTTGAAGCCCCCGCCCCGCCAAGCGCGTCCCGCGCACCTCCCCTTCGTCCCCGGGCATGTCAGCGGGGCCGCCGAGCAGGCCGCGTTCCGGAACTTCGCGGCAGGGGCCTGGGAAGCGCACGCCGCCGCGGTCTCCCGGCTGCTCACCCGGATGCCCGCGCTGCGCGGCCAGGAGCTGGAGGCCGCGCGGATCGATCTCGTCGCGGCGCACGCCTACCTCACCACCGAGGAAGGGCCGTTGCACCACCGCGAGCTGGTCCGGGACCTGCACTCGGGCGAGGGGCGCCTGCTGCCCTACGCCGGCTGCCTGGCGTCTGCCCTGCGACGGCTGCCCTCCTACCGCGGGGTGGCACTGCGCGGCGGGGACCCCGCCGGGCCCGAACCCGGGGTCGGCACGCTGCTGCAGGACCCCGCCCCGGTCAGCGCGCTGGCCGGAACCCCGGCGCTCCCCGCCGGGACCGCCGTACGGTACGCGATCTGGTCCGTCACAGGCCGCAAGGTACGGCAACTGATCGACCGGCCCACCGGATCCGCGCAGACGAACGAAGAGATCGTCTTCGTGCCGGGGACCGGCTTCCGGGTGCTGGGGGTACGGACCGTGCCCGCAGGCCCCTCGGTGGTGCTGCTCCGTGAGCTCCCCGGGAACGCGACCGCCTACATGGACGGGTCGGAGGAACTGAGCGGACTGGACCTGAAGGCGCTCGCCCACCTCGAGGAGGCGCTCTCCAAGGAGAACCGCGCCGGCGGGGGCCGGGACTGGCCGGAACGCTGCACCGGGCCCGTGGGCCAGGACGGGTAGCGACGGGCGACGGGCGGCGCGCGGGAACCACTCCACCCGGTCACGCTCACGGACAGAGATCACCACCGATCACGTACACAGTCCAAGGAGAACGATGACACGCAGTCAGAACCGGTCGTCCCCGGACGGACCGGAGCGAGAATCCCAGGCCACGGGCGGGTCGTCCGTCCGCCGGGCGGTGTCCCTGGGCCCGGCCGCGGCCGACCCGGGCGCGATGCTGGCGCCGGCCGCACGGCCGTCCGCAGCCCCGGCGAGCGGCGCGGGCGGGAACGCGGGCAACGAAAGCGAGGCGGCCCCCGCGCAGTCCGCCGCTGCGGGTGCCACGGCCGCGGAACCGGCCCCGGCGGCCAACCCCGCTTCCGCCACAGAACGATGCTCATGAGCAGCGGGCCCGCCGCCAGTGCCGGCACCAGCCCCAGCCTGCCCCGCCAGCCGGTGAACGTGTCC